>JANXYD010000258.1 GCA_025350265.1 Hyphomicrobiaceae bacterium
CGGCGAGCGCTACGCCATCGTCGACGCGGTCAGCGACATGAACCTCTACGATATCGGCACGGCACTTGCCGATATGAAGCTGATTACCGGCGGCTCCGGCATTGCACTCGGGTTGCCGTCGAATTATGTGCGCCGCGGCCAGATGACGGCAACACCCGCACCCCAGACCATGCCCGCCGCGAAGGGCCGGGCCGCGATCATCGCTGGCTCGTGCTCGGAGGCGACGCGCGCGCAGATCGCCGCCGCATTATCAGCAGGTATTCCCGCCTTCAAAGTCGACCCGTTGGAACTGGTCGGCGGCATTACAAACTTAGCCGACATTGTTGCCGCGGTGCTGGCGGCTCCGGCAAAGCAGCCCGTGCTCATCTATTCGAGCGCCGATCCTCACGACGTGCGCGGTGCCCAGGCCGAACTGGGCCGCGACCGCGCCGGCCACGTCGTCGAGCAAGCGCTGGCTGAGATCGCGCACGCCTTGGTCGATGCCGGCTTCACGCGGTTGATCGTGGCCGGCGGCGAAACCTCGGGCGCGGTGGTGCAAAAACTGGGCATCGCCACCCTTGAAATCGGCCCGGAAATCGATCCGGGCGTGCCGTGGACACGCGCGGTCGGCCGCGATCTGGTGCTGGCGCTTAAGAGCGGCAATTTCGGCGGCCGCGCTTTCTTCACCAAGGCCTGGGACAAGCTGGCGTAGCGGCTGATCACTCAGCCGTCGCGGCGCGGCGCGATTAGGGATAGACTGGCGCTGCATCGCGGCGGAACCGATTCCGTCTCAGCGACAACCTGCATGTGCACACGGAAACTAGATGCAAACCAACTTCACCGCCGAACAGCGCCGCGATCCAGTCATTGCCGAGGTCGACAAGATCTTGCGCGCCTGCGTCCATTGCGGCTTGTGCACCGCCACCTGCCCGACTTATCAACTGCTCGGTGACGAGCGCGACAGCCCGCGCGGTCGCATTTATCTCATCAAGGATATGTTCGAGCGCGGCGTTCCCGCCAGCCCCGAGGTCAAATACCACGTCGACCGCTGCCTCTCGTGCCTGTCGTGCATGACGACGTGCCCTGGCGGCGTCGACTACATGCATCTGGTCGATCATGCCCGCGCCCACATCGACGTCACCGGCCAGCGCACGCGCGCGGATCGGTTCATGCGCGGCTTGCTGTCGGCGGTGCTGCCCTATCCGCGACGGTTCCGCTGGGCGTTGAAACTGGTGCCGCTGGGCCAGCCGTTCCGGCAGCTGTTCGGCAGGATCGGGCTGCCCCAACTCACGGCCATGCTCGACCTCGCCCCGAAACAGCCGCTGACCAGATCCGCCCGCTACGCCGGCCCCGGCACCGCCGTGACGCAGGGCGAGCGGCGCAAACGCGTGATCTTGCTGACCGGCTGTGCACAACAGGTGTTGCGACCGGACATCAACGACGCGACCATCCGGTTACTGGCGCGTTCAGGCGTGGATGTGGAGGTCGCGGCCCGCGCCGGCTGTTGCGGCGCGCTGACCCATCACATGGGCAAGGAGGCGTCGGCCATCGCCTTCGCCAAGGCCAACGTCGATGCCTGGACCAAGGTAATGGCAAAAGGTCCGGTCGACGCCGTCATCGTCAATGCCTCAGGGTGTGGCACGATGGTGAAGGATTATGGCCATCTGCTACAACATGCCGGCGGCGACTATCCGCAGCGGGCGGCCCATATCGCAAGCCTGACGCGCGACGTGACCGAGTTCGTCACCGCGCACGCCCCAGGTGCCGCCAAGCGGTGGAGCTCGATCCGGGTGGCGTATCATTCGGCATGCTCGCTGCAGCACGGCCAGCAAATCACCGACGAGCCAAAAGCGCTGCTGCGTCAAGCGGGGTTCTCGGTGGTCGACGTGCCGGAAGGTCACCTCTGTTGTGGTTCGGCCGGCACCTATAATATCCTGCAGCCCGAACTCGCCGCGCAATTGCGCCAGCGCAAGGTCGACAACATCAAATCCGTGCGCCCCGACGTGATCGCGGCGGGCAATCTCGGGTGCATGACCCAGATCGCACTCGGCACCGACATCCCTATCGTGCACACGGTGGAACTGCTGGATTGGGCGCATGGCGGACCGGTGCCGCAAGGCATGAGCGCCTTGGGTGGTTTTGCCACCGACGTGCCGCGCCCAAAGCGGCCCGAGGAGTTTATCGGCGCGTGAACGGCGGCTTTGATCTGGCATTCGACAGGCGCAGCGAACGCGGACCGTTCGACATTGTCGGCGACATCCACGGCTGCTGCGGCGAACTCGAAGCCCTGCTGCAAAGGCTCGGCTACGGCGTAACCTGGCGCGGACACGATTTGCCGCCAGCGACCAGCGCGCCTGCCGGGCGACGCGCGATCTTCGTCGGCGACCTCGTCGACAGGGGGCCGCGCGCGGCTGACAGCGTCGCTGTCGTGATGGCAATGTGCGATGCCGGCCAAGCCCTCTGCGTGCCCGGAAATCACGACGTGAAATTCCGTCGCTGGCTCGACGGCGGCAAGGTCGCGATGACGCATGGCCTGCAGGCAACCGCCGACGACTATGCCGGCCGCAGTGCGGACGAGCGCTTAGCGGTCAGCCGCTTTATTCGCGCATTGCCGGCCTATCTCTGGCTCGACGGCGGCGGCCTGATCGTCGCACACGCTGGCATACAAGCCCATATGATCGGCCAAATATCGCGCAAGATCGAGCATTTCTGCCTCTACGGCGACACCGACAACCGGACCGACCCAACTGGCTTGCCGCAACGCTACAATTGGGCCGCCCAATATGACGGCAGCGCGACGGTCGTCTACGGTCACACCCCCGTTGTCGAAGCCACCTGGCTCAACGGCACGGCTTGCATCGACACCGGTTGCTGCTTCGGTGGGGCACTGACGGCACTCAGATATCCCGAGCGGGAAATCGTGAGCGTGCCCGCGCGCGCCAGCTACGCCAGACGTCAGGGCGTGTGGGGACTGCCGCCCGCGCGTTAAGCAACCCCAATTCGATGACAACCCACAGATGAAGTGACGCAGTCTGCGCGCTGTGGCTGAGAGCATGCCGGGTGTTGCGTTGACCCCCTCAACGTCGCCGTGTGCAATTGAGGCGTGTGAGGACGGTCGCTGCTGCGGGCAACGACGGACGATTTCGAAGTTGTGTATGCGTGCGAGGGGGGGGACGTCGATGGCGCGTTTTGCCATCTACGGGACGTGTGTGCGTGTGGCTGCGATCGCTGGTTTGGCGGTGCTGTCGCCAGGTGAAACGGCGTGCGCGGGCGAGGCCCCCGAGACCGTGATCGCAGCTTTTGCCAAACCCATCGCCGACGGCAATCCCGACGGCAATCCCGACGGCAGCCCCGACAGCACCGAGACGACATCCTGGCACCAGAAGACCTCGGTGGATGCAGAACCTGCGGGCGAGAACTGGATCGGTGCCGACGGCTTTCGCCGCGCCGCCTCGCTGTACTCGGGCGTCACCTGGGCTCCCCTCGGCAATCTCCGGCAGGACGGGCCACGGCTGCGGCTTATCGCTGGCCAAAGTATCTATAGCTACGCCGGTGGCGATTTCATCGGCCAGGGTCGCTTTCTCGATCTACTGGCTGGCTGGCAGCTGTCGAAGGACGCAACCACGATCAAGGTCTTCGCGGGCGCATCGCGCGTCAACAATCTGATCGCCCCCTACGATCCCAGCACCAAAATCCAAGGCCGCGCCCAGGGGGTCAAAGCCGTGCTCGAGCTCTGGCACAACTGGACGCCTCGACATTGGACGTCGCTCGACCTGTCGTTCGCAAACACCCATGCCACAGGCACGGCGCAATTGCGGACGGGCTGGCGGCTACCTGAGCCGGCATGGTCGGTGGGGCCGGAGGTGAGCCTGATCACCTACGCCGACCGCAACTTCAACGTCGGGACCGAAACTGTAACGCCCCGCACCGGCGTCTTTGTCCGCTTCGAAAATCTCGCCTACGAGTTCACCATTTCCGGCGGCGTCGCACGCACATTTACCATGCCCGCCAGCTATCCCGTCACCTGGGCTGCACCCATGGCGTACGGGACCGCGCAATATTTACGCCGCTTTTAACCCTCGCTATATTGACCAACCCTGCAACAGCCGCGTGACGGGGAACACGGACTGAGCCACACTGGCTCAAATGACAGTCGTATCTGCATGTCGTTGCGTGCAGATGCTGAGTTTCGGAGCCTGCCGATGATCTATGTCGATATCCCCTTCTATCTGGCGGTTGCTGCCATCGGCTTCGGGCTGAGCCTGATGTCGTACCGGTTTTTTGCCCGCCATTATGAATGGCCGATGGGGGCATGGCAGGAAAACCATCCATCGCTGCCGACCATGATCGGCTTTCTGTGTCTGTTGGTGGGAGCGCTGTTCGCGACAGCCCGCTGGCTCGACGGCGGCATCTTCACGTCGGCTGCGATCGGATTTTTCGGCCTGGCGCTGGCGATATTCTGGACGTCGTTCCTGCGCGTCGGTTCGCAATTATCGCTGATTCTGGCACCCACCGCTGCGGGACTTTTGTCGGTGGTCTGGGTGTTTGGCACCAGTGCCTTGCAATATCACACCGTGCGCAGTGAAATTCGCGAACTGCGGCAGCAGATCGAAGATCAGTTCGGGCTGAAGAAACCAGATCCGAACGCGCCACGCAAAGCGCCGCTGAATTGAGGGCGTGCTGGCGGCCGATGATCCATTGGGATCATCGGGGCTCACCGGCAGGTGCTTACTCGTTGGTCAGAATCCGCATGGCAGCGTTGAGTTCCACCCGATCGTCAGGCGCTACTGGCCCGCGCAAGAGCTCTTTAATCATGGCTACAGCCTGACGGTTATCCCGGATGTGGATCGGTTGATCCGGGGGGGCAGCGTCATCGTGTTTAGATGCCGCTAAGGATGCAGGGGGGTGCTGCTGTCGCAAAATGACAACCTGCCCCCCACCAAAAAAACCAGCGCCTCAGTCCGGTCTCGGCCGCCGGGCGAGGTCAAGCCTATTCTGACAGCCTATTCCAGCGGCTTATTCGTCCCCGCGTCCAGCTCCACCCACACCGGAACATGGTCGGAGGGCTTTTCCCAGGCGCGGGTAAAGCGGTCGATGCCGGCGGTTTGCAGGCGATCGGCCGCTTGCGGTGACAACAGCAGATGATCGATGCGAATGCCCTCGTCTTTCTGGAAGGCACCCGCCTGATAATCCCAGAACGTATAGACGCCAGCCGCGGGATGGCAGGCACGGATCGCGTCGGTGAAACCGAGGTTGACCAACTCCGCAAAAAGCGCGCGCGATTGCGGCAGCCCCAGCGCATCCTCGACCCACAACTCCGGCCGTTTGGCATCGATTGCCTCGGGTATGACGTTATAGTCGCCGAGCAGCACGAACGGCTCTTCAAACGCCAGTCGCGTTTTGGCGTGATCGATCAACCGCCGCATCCAGCGTAGTTTGTAGGCGAACTTATCGGTGCCGATCGGGTTGCCGTTCGGCAGATACAGTCCGCCGATCCTGATCATCCCCTGACCGTAGCTCACCAGCGCTTCGATGTAGCGCGACTGCACGTCGTCGGGCTCGCCGGGCAGGCCACGTTGCACATCCTCAAGCGGACCCTTGGCGAGCAGCGCCACGCCGTTGAAGCCTTTCTGGCCATGCACGGCCACGCTGTAGCCGAGGGCCTCGATTTCGGCTGTCGGAAAACCTTCATCGACACTTTTTATTTCCTGCAAACACACGACGTCAGGCGAGGTTTCACGCAGCCACGTCGTCAATCCTTCAAACCGCGCCTTGACGCCGTTGATATTCCAGCTCGCAACCCGCATTTCAGTCCCCGCGTTAGCTCATCTTCAAGATTTGTCTGATACCAAGGAAGCTGGGGGATCTTCTTTCGCTGTCAAGCGAGGCCCAGCATGCCCATTCGCCACTACGACAAAATCGCGTACCGAAAACTGCCGCTGATACGAGCGCTCTTTGCCACCAATCTCGTCTTCGCGGTGGCGACGCTTGTGGCATGGCA
>JANXYD010000265.1 GCA_025350265.1 Hyphomicrobiaceae bacterium
GCCGAATTTCGGAGGATGGTCTTTAAGCAGACCGCTGATAACTCCCAGATGCAGCTTTCGATCCGATGGCCGGCCGGCATTACGCTTGCCCTGCCCGATGGCGCTGACTGCGACAACGTGCGTCGCGCGCCAACCATGAACCGACGTGCGGGTTGCCTCGCGCGGCAGCCTCGCCTATGCAGGCGGATCAAACCGAGCCCTGGTGCCGGCAACCGATGGTCGGGAATTTGCAACAGTCCACGATAGATGCGCGGGGCGACGCCGCTGCGGGCAGTGCTCCGGTGCCGTCGGCGCGTGCACGGGGCCGCAAATTGTCGGTAGTGGTGCCCGTCTATAACGAGGAGCGCGGTCTTGAGGCACTGGTCTGCAAGCTCGTGCCCGTGCTCGAGGCGACAGGCATGAAGTGGGACGTCGTCTTCATCGACGACGGCTCCATCGATCGGTCACGCGAAGTGCTGCGGCGTCTCAATGCGTCAGACCAGCGGCTGATGGCCGTGTTCCTCAGCCGCAACTTCGGCAAGGAGATAGCGGTCGCGGCAGGGCTGGCGTATGCTGGCGGCGATGCGGTGGTCATCATGGATGCCGATTTGCAGCATCCGCCCGAGACCATCGCGAAGTTCATCGCGAAGTGGGTCGGCGGTTACGATATCGTCTATGGCCAGCGGGACGACCGCGTTGCCGACGGCCGATTCCGCCGCCTGTTCAGCCGGGTGTTTTACCGCACGTTCGAACGGATGAGCGGAACAACCTTGCCGCATGGAGCAGGTGATTTCCGTCTGCTCGATCGTAAGGCCGTGGCGGCGATGAACCGTTTCGGCGAGCGCTCGCGTTTCAATAAGGGGCTCTATGCCTGGATCGGCTTTGCGACGATCGGCGTCGATTACCATGTCCCGCCGCGCTTCGATGGCGGTGCATCGCGCTGGCGGCCGCGCCAACTGTGGCACTTTGCCCTTGACGGCATCGTGTCGTTTTCGACGGTGCCGCTGCGGGTCTGGTCGTACGTCGGCCTGTTGGTATCGATGGCCGCGTTCGGCTATTTGCTGGTCTTTTTGAGCCGCACCTTGATCTTCGGCACGGACGTGCCGGGTTTCCCGAGCCTGTTGGTATCGGTGATGTTTTTCGGCGGCGTGCAACTTATTTCGCTCGGCGTCATGGGCGAATACATGGGGCGGATCTACGAAGAAGCAAAGGGGCGTCCACTGTTCATCGTCGCCGATGAAGTAGGTCACCTGCATCCGACGACCCTTTCCAACCCGCCGTCGACACAAAGCGTGGAGTTGGAGTGACGCGCCCGATCCTGACCGCCGACGATTATGCCATGACGGATGGTGTGTCGCGTTCGATCGAAGCGTTGGCCCATGTGCGCCGCCTGTCCGCGACCAGCGTCATGAGCACGATGCCGGAATGGCCGGCGGCGGCAAAGCGGCTCGCGGTCTTGCGGGACCGGCTGGCGATCGGGCTGCATCTCAATCTCACGCTCGGCGCACCGCTTGCAGCCATGCCACGACTGGCTCCCGGCGGTGCTTTTCCGCCCCTGCCGACGCTGATGCGCGCAGCGTTTCTTGGACATCTCGCACCCGATGAAATTCGGGCGGAGATCGGCCGGCAATTCGACGCATTCGAGCGCCACCTGGGGTTTGCGCCGGATCATGTCGACGGACACCAGCACGTGCATGTGCTGCCGATCGTGCGGCGGGCGCTGCTGGCCGAGCTGTCGCAGCGCTATGCGTCCACGCATCCCCTGCTGCGCGATCCGTCAGATAAGCTGGCACACTTGAGATCGCGCGGCCTTGCTGGAGCCAAGGGGCTGACTGTCACCGTGTTGGCGAGCGGATTTGCGCGTCAGGCACGCGCGCGCGGGATGGTGGCGAATACGGCTTTCACCGGGTTTTCCGATTTCAATACGAACTGCTCGTATGCCGAAGAGATCACAGCCGCTCTGCATCGTCACGCACAGCGGTCCGCTGGCTTGGCAATCATCATGTGCCACCCCGGCTATCCCGATGCCGCACTTGCAGCGCTCGACCCGGTCGTTGATCGCCGCCTGCAGGAGCATGACGCGCTGATGAGAATGGATGCGTTGTCTGATCAAATCTGGCATGTGGATCGGACCTCAGATGGCGCGGCCGTCGATTGGCGGGAGATGGGCCAAACAGCATGATCATGCCGCTAAATCCAAGACTGCGTCATTGGATCGGGTTTTTCGGCTCGGGCTCGTTGGCGTTCGCCGTCGATTATGGCGTTCTCCAAGCCCTGATGTTTGCAACGCCGATCGGCGTATTGGCGGCCCGTGTGATAAGTATTTCAGTGGCGATGGTGGTCGGTTGGCTGTGTCACCGCACTTTCACGTTCGCGGTCGCTGAGCGGCCGAGCGTCGCTGAATTCGTCCGGTATTTTGGTGTGGCGTGGACTGCAGCCGCCTTGAATTATGCAGTGTTTGCTCTGGTGATGCTGCTGCGGCCGGTAACCGACACTTTGGTGGCGATCGTGCTGGCCGGCGCCGTTGCAATGGTGGCCAGCTATCTCGGCATGCGGTTCGGCGCGTTCAATCGTCCGCAACCGTAGTACCAACCTACCCGTCGGTCACTCACGATGCAGCTCGGGTGATGCGGTTCAGCGACGGCGGCGCAGTGCCAGTTCCAGCCGCTCGATCGAGTCCCAACGCAGCAGTTCGTGTTCGGTCTGCGAAAAGCCGGTCAACGTCGCGATATGCTCGCGCACACGCTGCAACATGGTGGGTTGGCGCTCCGGCGGAATGCCGCAGACGGCCTCGACCGGCACGGGCGGACGACGCGTCGCCGGCGTCGCCCGCAGGCGCGGCATCAACGAGCGCCGCAGACGACTTGCCGCAACCTTGCCGGCAGGGTCGGTATGCTCCTCTAATGCGAGCAGATATGGCTCCCATAGGCGCTGGCGTGCGAGCGACCTGTCGGCAGGCGACGGCGTCAACCGGTCCGGCAGAAACGGCTCGATAGGGGCGTGCGAGATCCAGTCGTAGGCCTTGCGCCACAGGTCAGCCGGCACGCGTTTGTTCTTGTATCCGCGCAACTGCACGATCGCTGGAATGGCCGGATCGGTTTCGTGCAGGCCGATCTCTATACAGGCCACAATTCGACCGCTCCGGCTGATGCGGGCCACGGTTGAAATGCCGTTGCTGAGGCGTGGCGCGAATTGCTCGAGACAATTGTCGAGTTGCCCCGCTGCCTCGATGAAATCTTCGGCGCGACGCAGCATCGCGAATTCGTAGGTACCGATCTGCGCATCCGGAATCCATGGCGATAGTGTGCCGGTGCCCAGCCATTCCACGAGCGCGACCCGTTTCAGCCACGTGTAGAATTCTTCGGCGGCGGCGCTCGCTGAAAGGCGGGGATCAAAGCCGCAGCGGATCAGGTCATGGCCGTGCGAGGCCGCGTGGAACGAGTACCAATACCAGGCCGCCACTAGGCCCGCGCGATTGGGCGGCACGGTTGATGTCAGCGTGCCCCAGGCGCGCGCCGTCCACAGTGCGAATTCGCGGCCGCCGACGAGATATGCGTCGGAAATGCCGGAAAGCCAGGCCGCCGCACGACGTCGATCGGTAGGCACGAACGACCCGAGCCGCAGCCCAAAATCAGCATCCATCGGCAGCTGTGCGAACAAGTCCGTGTAGGCGGCAGGCGGCAACCGCCGGAGCCAGAGCGGCAGGCCCAAAGCGTCGCTGACCTGGCGCAGGCTGCCCCCCTGCTGGGTGAGCGCCATGGCGCGGTCGCGCGCGTTACCCTCGTTGTAGTTGCTGGCCAAAGCGAACAGCAGCCCCGGAAAGCTATCGGCCAGATCTTCGAGCGCTGGAGCGGCAGCCGTGAGGGCCGCGATCCGCGGACGCGCGTTGGTTTGGAATTCACCAATGCGGCGGTCGCGGCGCGCAACACGATCTTCCCCACCCACGCCGCTACCGGCAGCGGTCGGAAATTCGGCGGAGGTGCGATCACTCGTCGCCATATGAACTACTCGCCGTGCTCGAACTGGAGAAAAACTCGCGCGTCCATGAGCAGCAGATTATTTTTACATCGTGGCAAAATCGCGGGCAGAACGCGAGTCCGATAGTGTGAGGCGATCTCGCGGCCACCAGAGTGTGCCGCACCGCGTCAGCAAAGGCTGATGCGCGCAACATATCCCGCGAGCGGCGCTGCCCCGAACTGCTGCGGCCAGTCGCCGGCATTGCGCATTTCACCGCTCTGGCGCAGCTCCCGGAGTCGCGCGAGATCGACGTTCGCCACGGTCCAGCCGGCGACATCAGCGACGCCCTCGGCGATGATGCCGGTGTCGACATAACTATGTTCCGCAGGGGCAAACATACCTGCGGTGCCACAATTGCGGTCCACCGCTGGACACCACTCGGCCTGCCCGATCGTCGATGACTGAACAGTGACGCAACCATTTTCGAGAGCCCGCGCCCGCGCCGCCGTACGTACACGATGAAACCCCGACACATACTCCGTGCACGACGGAACGAGTATGATGTCTGCTCCCGCCTCACACATGGCACGAGCCACAAGCGGAAACTCGCTGTCGTAGCAAATTGCGATGCCGATAACGCCAAGAGCGGTATCGAAGACACGCGCGCAGCGACCCGCTGAAATTCCCCAATCCTTCTCGAACGGCGTCATCATCAGCTTGTCTTGCCAGCCGTAAACGCCGGACGGTGCAAACAGTTTCGCGCGGTTGACAAAGCTGCCATCGGCTTGTCGACACGGCCCGCTGGCGGCCAGGATATGCACGCCGTGGCGACGGGCGGCGTCGACATGGTCGGGCACCATTTCGGAGATGGCAGCAGACACGACCGCCAGCGACTGGGTGAGATCGCCCGTACTGGCGGCATCGATGGCGGCATATTCCATCGCGCCGTATTCGGGAAACACCAACAATTCAGCGCCGTCGGCCGCGGCTTCGGCAACCCACCGCGCGAGCTTTTCGCGATAGCCAGCCAGGCCTTCGAGGCGGTCGAGCGGGTATTGCGCCGCCGCGATGCGCAGGAATTTCGACGCACGTGTCAAAGCTCGCGCATCCAGAATTGCATGGGTTTCGGCGTTTCGGCGAGTTCGCCAACGTCGGGCCAGGAAAAGTGCGCGACCAGGCCCTCGACCGGGCGATACCCGCGCCGCAGCCAGAACGCCTCGAGCGGCGTGGCATTAGGTGGCCTGGCCGGGTGGCCGTCGGGTCTGACGACACTGCAGAACGTGGCGTGGGTGAAACCGCCGAGGCCGCGCGCGTGCGCTTCGCGTTCGTCGAAGAAGCGATGACCGATGCCTTGCCGGCGGAATTTCGGATTGAGCACCGACTCGCCAAAATAGAAGACGCGGCCGATATCGAAGCCCGCACGCCGGAACGGATCGCCGAATTCGCTCTGATGGTGCGCCAACGGCGCGCCGGTACTGACGCCGACGATATCGTCGCCGTTGCGCGCCACCACGATGACCGCGCCATCCGAGGCGGCAAAGTCGCTCAGGTATTTTTCCTCATATCCCAGCGACCCGTTGTACAGATAGGGCCAGTCGAGAAACTCGGAAATGCGCAGCCGCGCCAGCGCCGGCAAGGCGGCCGGCATCTCGTCTCCGGTGAGGCGTTCGATATGAATAGTCATAGGCGTCGGTCCTGTTTGTACAGCACGGATATAGCGCGGCCTGTTAGCGCTTGCGAGGTGGACTTTGACGGTGGGCCGCGCGAGCGTGGCGCAAAAGTCTGCTTTCACGACAGCACCGAGGATCGCTATAGTCGCACCGCATGAGTAAACCGAAAGCGGGGACAGGCGTGCTCGATCTTCAGCCAAAATCGTTCGAACTCGATCCCATCGAGATTTCGCCGATCGACGTCATTCGCGATCTGCAGCTGCAGCGGCTGAAATGGTCGCTGCGCCATGCCTACGAAAACGTGCCCCACTACCGGCGCGCCTTCGATGCGGCCGGGGTGCAACCGGGCGATCTCAATTCTCTTTCGGACCTCGCAAAATTCCCGTTCACTGCCAAAGCCGACCTGCGCGCCAATTATCCGTTCGGCATGTTCGCTGTGCCGCGCACCGATATTGCCCGCATCCATGCGTCGTCGGGCACGACGGGCAAGCCGACCGTCGTCGGTTACACCGCTGGTGATCTCGAGATCTGGGCCGATTTGATCGGCCGATCGCTCAGGGCCTCGGGCGCGCGCCGTGGCATGCTGCTGCACAACGCCTATGGCTATGGGCTGTTCACCGGCGGGTTGGGCCTGCACGTGGGGGCCGAACGCTTCGGCATGACCGTGGTGCCGATTTCCGGCGGCATGACCGAG
>JANXYD010000284.1 GCA_025350265.1 Hyphomicrobiaceae bacterium
GTCTCGATCGCGGCCAGCGTGTGCGCGAACATCGGATACAGCGTCTGCGGCGGCGCCGGATCGAGCATCGTGCGGATGTGGTTCTCGGTCGGAACCTTACCCATGCCCAGCAACGTCTGGCAATTCGACGTGCCGCGCCCACGCTCCAGCGCCGTCTGATGCGCCAGGAACGACGGGCTCTGCATGAAGAACACGCCGAACGCGCCCATCCCGATGTCGGCCATCGTAAACGACGTATTGTCACCCTTCCGCCGGTCCGGCAGGGTCCCACAGAGCGCCTTCAGCGCCGCGATGAGCGGTTCGAGAATCACCCACAGTATGAATCACAGTTCGCAGCCGATGGGAATCCTCCGAAGCTCAAGTCATAATTAGAACTGCGGGCACATTAAGGTTCCTGATTACCCATAATCCTCAGCTAGCTTCAACAGTCGGTACGGCATCGGCGTGGTTCGCGCGGCGACCCAACCGAGGCGTGGGATCATCGCGGCCAGATCATAGCGCCGGTTGTAGCGATACTCGAACTCGGCGAGCGAGCGCGGCGCATGCTGGGGGCTGACCTTGCGGTAGGTGCCGTCGAGCGAGGTCTTGATGTTGGCGAGCGTCGTGTTGACCCACTTGAAGAGCGGGTTCTGCGCGCTCTTGCGACCTGGGCCGGAGATGATCACCTCGTGCGTGCAGCCGGCCGCCTTCAGGCCGTTGAAGCAGCCGAGCCCGTCGGTCAGCACCTGCGCGCCGCGCTCGAGGATGCCGGCCGCCAGCGCTTCGATGTGCTTCTTCGAGAACCGCTTCACGCGGCGGATCTTCACGCGGATGGGCTTGCGGTCGGGCGTGGTCTCGACGGCGACGACGATCGGCATCTTGCCCGGGCTGCCGCGCCCGCGCTTGCCGCCGTTGCGCTCGCCGCCGAGGTAGGCGTCGTCCATCTCGACGCGGCCGTCGAGCGGCTTGGCCCGGTCGCGCTCCATCATCACCTGCGTGAGCTTGTGATGGATTTTCCAGGCGGTGTCGTAGCGCACGCCGAGCCGGCGCGACAGCTCGAGCCGCGAGATGCCCTGCTTGGACTGCGTGATGAGATACATGGCGCGGAACCACACCGTCAGCGGCAGCTTGGTCGAGGCGAAGATGGTGCCCGCGATCAGCGAGGTCTGGGTCCGGCAGGCATGGCACTGGTAGAGTTCCCGCCCTTCCTGCTTGACCAGACAGTAGCGCATGCCGCTGCAGGCCGGGCACACGAAACCCTCC
This sequence comes from Hyphomicrobiaceae bacterium, assembly GCA_025350265.1. Classification (GTDB taxonomy): domain Bacteria; phylum Pseudomonadota; class Alphaproteobacteria; order Rhizobiales; family Hyphomicrobiaceae; genus JABFRJ01. The sequence goes on from JANXYD010000284.1 coordinate 1,243, forward strand.
GGCCAGCGCCATGCGAGCACGGCGGCACGGCATTTGGGCTCGGTCCCGTAGAGCTGCATGAAACCGGCCTCCGACAGGCCTTTCTGGAACTGGACCGAATTGCGTGCCATGATGCGCCTCCCTGAGTTCGCTCATCAATTCGGTGATTCGTGCGGCGAAAAAGAGACTGAGGATTATGGGTAATCAGGAATCATTATGAGTGGCAACGTCGCCCGCATTAACCCTGTGACGTGTGAGGCAGTCGATACGTATTCCGACCTCCTTGAGTTCAACTACATCGGATGCGAAGGAGTGCTGTCAGAGCGGAATGTCAATACCGAGCGAGAGAGCCTTGCTGTCCTGCAAAATTACATTGCAGGTGAGTTTCTCCATGATCGGGAACGCTATGCCGAAACTTGATTACCCAGCCATTTCCTCTATCCCGCCACAACGGCCGGCTATGACGGCCTGAACGCCGGACGGGAGGCCATCATGCCGCGCAACAAGGTGCAGTTCCAGAAGGGGCTGAGTTTCGTCGAGTTCTGCAAGCGGTACGGAACCGAGGATCGGTGCCACGCTGAGCTGATCGCGATGCGCTGGCCCGACGGCTTCGAGTGCCCGAAGTGCGGCGGCAAGAAGCACAGCTACACGGCCATCCGGCGCATTTTCCAGTGCTCGGCGTGCCGCAAGCAGACCTCGGCCAGGGCCGGCACGATCTTCCACAAGTCGTCGACTCCGCTGACCAAATGGTTCATGGCGATGAACCTGATCACGTCGGCCAAGAACGACGTTTCGAGCCTGGAAGTGTCTCGCCAGATCGGCGTCAAATGGGACACCGCCTGGCTCATCAAACAAAAGCTGATGGAGGTCATGCGGCAGCGCAACTCAATCTACAAACTCGGCGGGAACGTGCAGGTCGACGACGCCTATCTCGGCGGCGAACGGCCAGCAACGCCGGGAAAATCAGGGCGCGGAGCGGAGGGAAAGCTCCCTTTTGTCATCGCCGTCGAGACGCGTGACGGCAAACCGATCCATATGCAACTGCGTCGTGTTTCGGGCTTCACCCTGGAGGCGCTCGAGGCTTACGCCGCGGCCAACCTCGAGCCGGGCTCGTGGGTCATTAGCGATGGGCTCAATTGCTTCCCCGGCGTCAAGAAGGCCGACATGAAGCATCTGCCGATCGTCACCGGCGGTGGCCGCCCGAAGCACCCGTTCTTCAAGTGGGTCAACATCGGTCTCGGCAATCTCAAGACCGCGATCGTCGGCACCTGTAAGAGCCTCGACGATCATCATGCCGACCGCTATCTGGCGGCCTACGAGTGGCGCTTCAACCGCCGCTTCGATCTGGCGAAAAACCTCGCGCGGCTGGCCCGCGTCGCTCTCCAGACCGAGCCCAAGCCCTACCGCTCGATCGCGGCGGTCAGGCCGGCGGAGGTGCCTGGGTAATCAAGAGCGGCGATGGGCAGAAAATCAAAAAGAGCAAATTGCTCTGCTGCGCAGCAAAATTGATGAGACCGCTGTCAATGTTATAAACATATGTGTCTAACAGGACAGCACCGAACTCTGACCAGACCGCCACTTCCCCTTGTGGCCCTGACCTCCTTTGTTCCGTTCGTCTGCATCGAACGACAGCGGACATGAAGAGTCAAGATGGTGCGCCATCAGGAAGGTCGGCTCCGGGTCATGCTCTGCCGTCAAGGTAGCGCATCGACCACGGTCGGTCCACCGCCAGCAACGGACGAAGTGCGACATTCTGTCGTGTCATGTCCGCACCTGACCAGATAGGGTGAGTGAAATGCTCCGTGTTCGTCCGGAGGGTTCGGGCCAAGGGCGGCAGTCGACCATAACCGTGGGGCGCTCGTTGCCGTTCCTCACGGCGAATACAGACCTAGCCATTCAACGCCCTTGGGCCCGAAACGATCAATGACGCCCTGGCAGAAGCGGGCAACCACTGGCCCGCTCGGGTCGGCGCTCATGCGCTCGTTTGTATCTTTATACTCATTCTCCGTCGCATCTTGCTGTCTACCGAATAGCACCACTCGCGACATGTTGCCGAACTCAATCACTTCTTTGTTACGCTTCACTCCCCCGCAACGGGATACGGCCAAATCTATAACATAATCGGCTTCCGCTAGTAGCCGCACTTCCCTTTCTGAGAAACAGCGCTGAAAGGCGGCGGTCTCCAGTTTAACCCACGCGCTAAACGCACTCGAATTTGCTTCACGCTCATCCTTCGTCATTTTTTCGGATTGCTCTGGGGGACGAGGCGAGAGTTTTGCCTCACCGGCCAAAACGCAAGCGATATGCTTTGCGGTGCTGGGCTTATCGTTGGCCAGCGCCGAAGTGACGAATAGGGCGAGCGCGGTGGCTGTGATGATTGTCTTCATGGCAGGTGTCCAAACACATAAGCCGGCGAGCAGCTTTTGGTAACGGCCCGGCAGCATCTTTCTGCCAGCCGACCGCCTACGCCGAAAGGTGAACATTTCCGCCGCAAGTTTAGCGAGTGTTCTCCACCCAGTCGCTCCCGCCACTCAAAGCAGAGTTGAACTGACCTCAGTGAAGTTTTGAAATGATAATTGCTAGTGCCCATAGGCAAGCAGCAACAGCGATCGGATCATGGAGCATGGCTCTCTCCTGCAGAGATGCTGAGCTCCAAAAGCACAAATGGAGCCGCTTTGATAAAGCGCTCCATCAGGGTCGACCTGCGATGAGCTAGTCCACATGCTTTATGGCTGATTTGCTTTCGAACGTCAAACGCGATGTGCTGCCGCATCGATACGGCAGCAATTATCGAGACCGCAAGCAAACCACAGGTCCGTTGTTCGTTCGCACGATCATCCGCGACTTCTGCTCAGGGTCATGGAGGATGTTAGCGTCCGTCTCCGCCATGTATCCTCCTAATTCAGCATCAGCCAGTCAAGGCACAAACGACGAACGCAGACGCGATGCCCTCAATCAATCGAGAAGGACTGCCGATGGACGGGACACAGATCGACGGTGTCGCCATGGGTGGTCGCCGGCCGAGTGCACTTCGATCGGGCAGCTGCTACTTCTTCCACCGCGCTGCCGATACCGCCCGCGACCA
>JANXYD010000297.1 GCA_025350265.1 Hyphomicrobiaceae bacterium
GAGAAGGCGCTCGGCACGACGATCGAGGTGTTGTCGGGCGCACAAGAGGCTTCGCTCGCGGCGAACGGGATCCTGATGGGTTTTGAAGCGCCCAACGGCATTGCCGGCGATCTCGGCGGCGGCTCGCTCGAATTGATCGACATCGACGGCAAGTCACTCAAGCGCGCCACCACTTTGCCGCTCGGCTCGCTCCGGCTGATCGATGCGAGCGGCGGCAAAATGGACAAGGCGCTGGCAATCGCGGACGCTGAGCTCGGCGGCGTCGACTGGCTGGGCAATAGTGCCGGCCGGCCATTTTACGCCGTTGGTGGCACCTGGCGTGCGCTCGCCAAGTTCCACATGGCCAACCAGAATTATCCACTGCATATGATGCAGGGCTATGCGCTGGCACCCGAAACGGCGATTGCGTTCTGCGAACAGATCCGCAAGGGCAAGCGTCTCGCCGGCTTCAATTCCGTGTCCAAGGCACGGCGCGACGTGCTCCCTTTCGGCGCGCTGGTGCTGGAGCGGCTGTTGCGCCAGCTGAGGCCGAGCGAGGTCGTGTTCTCGGTCTACGGCATTCGCGAGGGCGTGGTGTACAAATTGCTGTCGTCGGCGGAGCAGGCGCGCGACCCGTTGCTGGCTTTCGCGGTCGACTACGCCCGGCTGAGATCGCGCTCGCTTGAGCATTCGATTGAACTTTGCGACTGGACGGATGCCCTGTTCGCCGCCGGCGGCCCCAGCGAGACGGCCGCCGAGAAGCGGCTTCGGCACGCCGCCTGCCTGTTGTCCGACGTTGCGTGGCGGGCGCATCCGGACTATCGCGGCGAGCAGAGCCTGGCTGGCATGGCGCACGCGGCGATGGCGGGGATCGACCACCCCGGTCGCATTTTTCTCGCCATGGCGAGTTTTTTCCGCCACGCCGGGCCCACGGGCAAAGCCGACGACGTGGCGGAACTGTCGAGCAAACTGTTGCCGTTGCTGCCGCAGCGACTGATCGAGCGTGCCAAAATCGTCGGTGCAGCGGTCAGGGCGGCGCATATGCTGTCGATCGGGCGGCCCGGCATCATCGATGAAGTGCCGATGAGCTATGAAAAGGACCGGCTGGTCGTCAGGCTGCCCAGCACGTATGCCGGTCTCGACGGCGACCGCGTCAAACGGCGTTTCGGCACTCTGGCGGCACTGCTCGGGAAAACCGCGGAAATTCGCGTTGTGCGTTAGTAGCCTGATCGCCACTGTCGGCCAAATGTGCCGATGCTGCGGCAATGTGGGCATTCCGCAAAGAACTACTGGCGCAACCGCAGGAGGTTTGGTGTATACAAATACTGACCCAGAAAAATGGTGCGCAAGGACCAATCCCGGACCATGGCGGACGATCCCTATCTCATACTCGGCGTTGCGCGCGGCGCTTCGGACGACGACGTCCGGCGCGCCTATCGCAAGCTCGCAAAAGAATTTCATCCGGATCTCAATCCGAATGGTCGCGCCGCTGCGGAAGCCAAGATCAAGACGATAAATGCCGCGTTTTCAATTCTCGGCGACGTCGACAAGCGTCGCCAGTTCGATGCGGGGCTGATCGATGGCAATGGCGAGGTGCGACAGCGTGCGCCGCGTGCGCATGCGGGCGCGCGCTCGGGGCCGGCAGGTGCCGACGACTTCGGCTTCGGCGATATCTTCTCTGATTTGTTCGGTCGCGGCCGTAACGGACCGGGTGCTGGTGCCACGGGATTGCGTGGGGCCGATGTGCGCTACACGCTGGAAGTTGATTTTCTCGAAGCGGCTGTGGGCGCACGCAAGCGCGTGACCATGCCCGATGGCGGCACCCTCGATCTGCAGGTGCCCGAAGGCGTGACCGATGGGCAAGTGTTGCGGCTCAAGGGCAAGGGCAGCAGCGGCGCGCGCGGTATCGAGCCGGGTGATGCGCTCGTCGAGATCAAGGTGCGCAGCCATGAGTACTTCCGGCGAGCCGGGGATGACATCCTCGTCGCGGTCCCGATCACCATCGATGAAGCCGTGTTGGGTGGCAAAATCGAGGTCGATACCATTACCGGACGCGTCCAGTTGACGCTGCCGAAGGGCACCAGCTCGGGCCGTGCATTCCGTATGAAAGGCCGTGGTATCCGTTCCGCAGCCGGTGCACCTCCCGGCGACCAGATCGTTACGGTGTCGATCGTGCTGCCTGCCGAAATCGACGATCAGTTGGCCTACTTCCTCACCGAATGGCGGCGCACACACGCCTACGATGCCGGCCGCAAGGGATGATCGGCCAAGCCGTTTTCGCAGTGCCTTTGCAGAGCGAAAGCGTGGGGGCGATCGGGACATGAGCCGGCCGACCGTTTCGCTTCTGATGCCCAACTACAATCATGCCGAATTTCTGGAGCGCTCGATCGGGGCGGCGTTGCGGCAGTCGCGTCCGGCCGATCAGATCGTCATCGTCGACGACGCCTCCGACGACAACAGTATCGAAGTGATCGCGCGGCTGGTCGAGGGGCACGCGAATGTCATCGTCCTCCGTAACGCGCAGCGGCAGGGCGTGCTCCGAACCTTGAACCTGGCGCTTGCGCAGGCGCATGGCGACTTCATCGCGTTTCCAAGTGCCGACGACATGCTGTATCCCCGGTTTGTCGAAGTGAGTGCGGCCCTTCTTGAGCAGCACCCGACGGCTGCCTTCTGCTGCAGTCGCGCGGCCCTCATCGACAAGAGCAACAACGTCACCGGCTATCGGCCGCTGTTGATGCCGGCTGCGCGTCCGCGCTTCATTGCCCCAGCGAAGTTCCGCCAACAGCTGCGTCACGGAGACCATTTTTTCCTCGGCGCGGTTACACTTTACCGGCGCGATATGCTGCTTGAAAACGGTGGCTTTGCCGAACAGCTCGGTTCCGCCTCCGACGGCGTTGCACAGTTGCAGTTGGCTGGGCGTCATGGGTTTTGCTTCGTGCCCAGTGTTCTCGGGGCCTGGCGGCTGCATGGCGAGAATTTTTCGAGCCGCAGCGTCGGTGATCCACAAGCGCTCGATCTGATGCTGGAAAAATGCACACGCACTTTTGTCACTTCGGCTGGCGATTTGCCGAAAAACTATGCGGCGCTGTTTGAGCGGCGATTGCGCTTCAGCGCGGCGCGCCTGCTGGTGCTCGGCGACGCGCCGCTGTCGGTGCCGCGGTTGGTCGGAATAACACATGCCAATCGGCCGCAGCGGCGCGTGCTGGAGGCTTTGGCTTCGTTTCGGCCGGCATCGAAGCTCCTTCTGATGCTGTTCCTGGCTGCCTGGCTCAGGCCCTTTTCATTCGCATGGCTCGCCGTCGAACCGCTTCGGGCGAAGTGGGCAAGGTTGATGGGCGCTACACAGTAGCGGCAGGGTTCACTTTATCGCCAGCGGGAACAACCGTGGTTCTAGCCAGCGCGTGTCGGATGAAGCGGCGCGCCGGCATCTCGATCAGTGTCCACGAGACGATGGCGATGCCGAGCGTCGCCATGATGACCGCGCCCAGCATCAGGAAGGAGCCTATTGCCACGCTCGGGGCCGTGATCACCGGGCTCTCGTACCGGAACGCGTTGATCACAACGAAGTGCAGCATATAAATGGAATAACTGGCTTCGCCGCACAGCACGATCTTGGGTTGATTGAGAATGCGGGTGAAGTAGTTTTTATAGCGCGCACAGCAGAATATGATGCCGCCGAGAAGCGGCGCAAAGCCGATATTCATATGCGTAGCCGCAAACAGATGGTGCCATGGGGAGTGGCTCTCCATGCCGAAAAACACATAATGCAGCGCGGCCGTCGCAACGATCAACGCGCTGGTGACGGCCAGCCCGATCCGCTCTTCACGCGCCGAAGGTTTGATGTGGGCTACGCCCATGAAGATCGAGGCGATGAGGCAACCCGCCACAAATTCAAAAATCCGGATATAGGGCGAGAAATACAAAAGCCACCGATAAAACGAATCCTGCGGCACGTCAGAGACCTGTCCGAAAGTGCTGCGGCCGAAGTCGTTGATCAAACCGGCATTCAAATTGAGAGTAATGATGACGGCAAAACCAATTGCAAAGGTCGCGATCAAGCCAGCGATTTTCGCATTCAGCGTGCGCAGGCGCGTCAGCGCCAGACAGATCGCCGGGAAGGCGAGATAGAAAAACGCTTCGGTGCTGATGGACCAGGACACCGCAGCCAGCAATCCATATTGATAGATCAGGGCGTGGTCGCCGATGGGTTTGTAAAACCAGGATTGCGTCAGAGTTAGATAATAGGGCAGCGCGCCCAACTGATCGGACGACAATTGCGCCCAGGAATATTTGATGAGCAGTTCATAAGCGATACAGACGACATACAATGGGTAAAGTCGCGAAAAACGCGCTACGACGAAATTGCGCAGACCGCCGGGCAGACGGATTGATCGCTCATAATTGTAGAAAACGACAAACCCGCTCAGTACGAAGAACAGCGTCATGCCTTCAGTGGCGAGCGTCGACACGAGGCTGTGCCACAGCGGCGACGTGGGATATTGCACCATCTTAGGCAGCGCGTGGCTGATGCATACCAGCGCGGCGGCGACGAAGCGCAGCCCGGTCAGGCTCTGAATTTGCTGTTGCATGCTTTAAAATCCCATCCGCCAGCAGTTATCTAGGGTCAAATGGGACCTGTCGAGAATACAACGTGTTACGATCGTTGCCGTGCGTGGCGCGCCAGCAACGATCGCTCGATGGTTGGGCTACGCCTTTCCCTCGCTTTCCTTCCAGTAACGGGCGTAACTCATCAGACGCCGCATGAGTACGGCGGTTGGCTTCTCAATGAACTGATGCACGGCGAGGGCGAGTGCTGTGGCGCTGACCATTGCGAACAAGGTCAGAGTGATAGCGCGGGTCGTGTCTTCGAGCGGGATCGCTTGGGTCGCTGAGAATACGCCGAGATTGATGAGAGCGACGAAGACGATTTTATGGATTATGTAGACCGGGAAAGAGAGGTCCCCGAAGAAATTGATTGTTGTGTGGTCCTTCGTTAGTGCGAAAATTCCAGGCAAGGCCATGGCGATGGAGACAGATGCGATCCAGAAACGGGCGCTGTCCCATACCGCATAAGTCGGCAGCGTCAACGCCGCAATAGCAGTAAGTAGAAGGGCTGTACCGGCAATAGGCTTATGCAAATACGGCAAGATATCATACCTATGCCGTTAGTTCCGGCACCGTATATTTGGCGGCCACAAAATGCGGGTAGGGCGTAG
>JANXYD010000316.1 GCA_025350265.1 Hyphomicrobiaceae bacterium
GCCTCGAACCCGGACCGCAACGCACCGTCACGCGCGCGCTCGATGGCGAAACCCTGCAACTCGATGATGGCAGCGAGGTGCGCTTGGCAGGTGCCCTGGCTCCGCGCGCATATGACGCTGCCACCAGCGACGGGGATTGGCCTGCCGCGTCGACGGCGACGGCCGCTCTCGCCGCCTTGACCGTTGGACGCAACGTGGTGCTCGGAACCACGGGAACAGCCAAGCGTGACCGGCAAAATCGACATGTAGCGCACGTGTTCGTCGTCGAAGACGGCAAGGAGACCTGGGTCCAAGGTCGCATGCTCGCGGATGGCCACGCGCGCGCCTACCAGATGCACGACCAGCGCGGTTGCCTTGATGAGTTGCTGGCGCACGAGCAGGTGGCGCGACAGGCCAAACTCGGCATTTGGAACCTCGACGCCTACCGGGTCCGGCCGGCGCACCGCACGCGCGATCTCGACGGCATGACGCACCGATTCGCGATCCTGACTGGACGCATCGCCTGGGTCGCTCCGGGCCGCTCGGTTATCGCACTCGGGTTCACGCCCGTCGTGCGACGCGGCTATACTTTGCGGCGCGGGGTCATCGTCATGATCGAGAACCGCGATCGCGAACTTCTCGGCAGCCTCGGCGGCGATGCTCAGGCGCTGCAAGGCCGAAATGTCGAGGTTCGCGGCTGGCTCGAGCAGCGGCTTGGCCGTCCCGCCGGCACCTGGATCATGGACATCTCGTTGTCTGGTATAATGACATTTACCGACCCACCTGCGGACGTGCCGGCCACAGCCGAGCCCGCGCCCGTCGCAAAAGCGGAACCATCCGCAGTCCAGACGATCAGCCCTTGAGCGAGGACACCGCCTCATAGCACGGCACAACCCGCGACGCCTTGCCGTCGCCCATGGATTGAGCGCATGCCTGCCTTATGCCGCGAGTGTTGTGAAATCAGCGAGCCCCCCGCAGGGGCATGTGATCATTGTGGTTCGCTGCACCTGTTGGCGCATCCCGACATCGCCAGCCTCTCGATCGCGCACGTCGATTGCGATGCCTTTTATGCCAGCGTCGAAAAGCGCGATCGCCCCGAATTGCGTGATCGCCCGCTGATCGTCGGGCACGATGGTGGACGCGGCGTGGTCACGACGGCCTGCTACATTGCCCGTCGGTTCGGCGTGCGATCGGCAATGCCCATGTTCAAGGCGATCGAGGCTTGCCCGCAAGCCATCATCATCCGGCCGGACATGGCGAAATATAAAGCCGTCAGCCTTGCCATCCGGGATATCTTTCTGTCCGCCACCGATATCATCGAGCCGGTATCGCTGGATGAAGCCTATCTGGATCTTGCCGAGCCCCACCGGCATGAAGGCCCAACCGCCGCGTCGGCCCTCGCGTGGATTGCAAAACGCGTGTCGCGCGAAGTCGGCATCACCGTGTCAATTGGTCTGGCGCCGAATAAATTCCTGGCCAAGCTCGCCTCGGAAATGCAGAAACCGGCGGGGTTTTCGGTGATCGGGCAGGCCGAGGCGCGGGCACTGCTGGCACCCATGTCGGTGCGCAAGATCAACGGCGTCGGCCCCGCCACGGCCAACCGCATGGAGGCCATGGGACTGGCTCTCATCGGCGATCTGCAGGGCCTCGGCGATCAGGATCTGACTGCCCGATTTGGTGGTTTTGGACGTCGTCTCGCACTCTACGCCCACGGCCTTGATGACCGGCAGGTGACGCCGTCGCGGCCGACGAAGTCGATCTCCGCCGAAGACACCTTCGTCAGCGACATCTCGGCTGAGCACCTGCTGGTTGCCGAAGCAGCGCCTCTTGTCGACCGCGTGGCCGCCGCGCTGAGCCGCAAGCACTTGGCCGGACAAACCGTCGTGCTTAAACTGAAGACCGCGAATTTCAAGTCGCTGACCCGTAACCTGCGCCTTCAGCAACCCACGCAACGCGCGGACCTGATCAACCAGGCCGCGACCGCCTTGATCGCGCGCGAGGCCGACGGCCGCCTGTTTCGACTGATCGGCATCGGCATCACCGATTTATGCTCCGCCGATGACGCCGATCCGCCCGACTTGTTCCAGCTACTTCAATTTTCGGCGGCTGATCGAACGCCGACTTGACGAATCGTCCTTCGGCGACACCTTCGAGATGATCGATTGGAGGGCATGCCCGAGCACCTGTTTCGCCATGGCCACGCTCAACCCTTGATCCCGGCGCAATCGCTGCCACGCCTCGAAGCTCAACAACAGATCGATGGCTTCGATGACGCCCCGCTGCAAGGGCGGCGACTTCGGCAGCCGGTCAATTAAAATTCGTCTGAGCACCGCCACGAACTTTGCATGATTGCGGTGCAGCACCGGCGACGAAAAGCGGTGCACCTGGCCTGCCTGCAGGTATGGCGCGGCCGGTTCATAGATCGCCGCGCGCCGGCCGACGAGTTCCAGCAACTGTCCCTGCCAACCGTCGGCCACGAACGGTTGCCGTGCCGCATCTTCCCAGCGCGCCGCGAGAATGCACGACATCGCCTCGTGCAGACTTTCCATATCGTTGAAATGCCGAAACACGGACCTCAGTCCGACGCCGGCGCGCGCCGACACCTGCTCGGCGCTCGGTGAAATATACCCCTCGCCGACCAGCGCCAGCATGGCTTCGACAATGCGCTGCCGGCTGTCGTGCGAGCGGCGATGCCGGCCGTCGTTTGGCGGCGCCGCCGACTTTGCGTTGCTCGTTGGCCTGGTCATCCCAGCCGTCGTCCTCTCGCGCCCGCGCGCGGTCAGCTCAGTTGCTGTTGGCGACCGGCGGCTGTGGCTGCAGCCGTACTCTTGTATTCGATCACCCCGTCGTTGATCGATCCGAACCGAAGCGCCAGTACGTCGCGCGCATAATTCTGGTGCAGCTTCCACGGCACCTTGTTGCCTTGCTTCGGGAACTTGTCGCGCGAGCGCACGATATAGCCCGACGAAAAATCAACCCAGGGCTCCGCGCTCACGCTTGGATCGTTTTGTCGAGGCGTACATTGCGTATACCCGTGTCGATCCATGTAGTTCAGCATGCGGCAGACATAATCGCACGTCAGATCACATTTCAGCGTCCACGACGCATTAGTGTAGCCAGTGGCAACCGCCATGTTCGGCACGTCGCTGTACATCATGCCACGATAGGTCATCGCCTTGCCGGGATCGATCGCCCGCCCGTCGACCGACAGCTTGACGTCGCCCAGCACCAGCAGATCGAGCCCCGTCGCCGTCACGACCAAATCCGCCGGCACCTCGGCACCGGACTTCAGCTTGATGCCGCCCTCGGTAAACGTCTCGATATGGTCGGTGACCACCGATGCGCGTCCGTCCTTGATGGCTGTGAACAGATCGCCGTCGGGGATCAAACATAGACGTTGATCCCAGGGATTATACGTCGGCGTGAAATGCGTCTTCACGTCGAAATCCGGGCCGAGTGCTGCCTGCACGCCGTTGACGATGAATTGCTTCATGCCCTCGGGCCGCTTCTTGCTCAAGCGGTAGACGTACATTCCCCACAGCACGTTCTTCCAACGCACGATCGAATGCGCCAACTTGGCCGGCAGGCGCTTGCGGATCTTGTCGGCGCTGGCATCAGCCGACGGCCGCGATACGACATAGGTCGGTGACCGCTGCAGCATCGTCACGTGCGCGGCCTTTGCGGCGAGCGCCGGCACCAGCGTAACAGCCGTCGCGCCGCTGCCGATCACCACCACCCGCTTGCCCGTGTAGTCGATATCATCGGTCCATTTCTGCGGATGCACGATCCGGCCTTTGAAGCTTTCCGCCCCTTTGAAGGCCGGCGTGTATCCCGCCTGATAATTGTAATAGCCGCTGCACATGAACAGGAAATTGCACGTCAAGCGCTCGGTCTCGCGCTCTGCCCCGTGCTCCACGTCGACCGTCCACGACGCCGTCTCCGACGACCACGCAGCATTCTTTACCCGCGTGTTGTATTGGATTTTCTTATCGATGCCGAAAGCCGCGGCCGTTTCCCGGATGTATTTCAAGATCGATGCCCCATCCGCGATGGCCTTCGCATCGGTCCATGGCCGGAACGAATATCCGAGCGTGAACATATCGCTATCCGATCGCACGCCCGGATACCGAAACAAGTCCCACGTTCCACCAAGCCGTTCCCGACCTTCCAGAATGGCGAAGCTTTTGCGCGGGCATTGCGTCGTGAGGAAATATCCCGCGCCGATGCCGGACAATCCAGCACCGACAATCAGCACGTCGACGTGTCGCGTAGGCATGGCTTCATCCTTTAATACACGATCCAGAACACTTCCGGCAGCGGCGCTCGGGTTGACGGTCATCAGAAGTTATGACACGACTTATGTCAATATTTGACGATCAGCCGACAGCCGTGATCGATGCACTCGATCCGATGATGGCGCGGGGCAGCACATGACCAAGATCAACAAATCGGCCACGGCGCTCACCGGCGCCGCCAGCGGCATCGGTCGCGCGTTGGCCTTGCGTTTCGCAGCATTAGGCTCGGACTTGGCGCTCGCCGATCGCGATGAAGTGGGCCTCGCCAGCTTGGCTGAAGCGATCGCGGCTGAATACTCGGTCAAGGTCACAACGACGGCGCTCGACGTCGCCGATCAGGCCGCAGTCGCACGCTTCGCCGCAACCAGCCTCGCCGCACACCCAAAATTGAACATTCTCATCAATAACGCCGGCGTGGCGCTGATGGGCGACCACGACGACGTGTCGACGGCCGATTTCGAGTGGGTGATGTCCGTCAATTTCTGGGGCGTCGTGTACGGCTGCCAAGCGTTCTTGCCCCATCTCAGCCGCCAGCCGGCCTCCCACATCGTCAATCTGTCGAGTGTTTTCGGGCTGATGGGCCCGCCCGGCCAAGCCGCCTACGCCGCGAGCAAGTTCGCCGTCCGCGGCTACAGCGAAGCGCTCAGACATGAGTGCGAAGAACGCAACTGGCCGGTTCACGTCTCGATCGTGCACCCCGGTGGGATCAAAACCAACATCGCGCGGAATGCGCGCGCGACCGCTCGCTTCTCCAACCGACGCACCGAAATGGAAGCGCATTTCGCAAAACTGGCCAAAACCACGCCCGAGCAGGCAGCCCAACGCATCGTCGACGGCATCCTCCGCAACGAGGCGCGTATCCTGATCGGCGGTGATGCGCGCTTGATCGATGTGCTGACACGGCTGATGCCGGTCGGTCATTACAAATGGCTGCAGAAGCTCACCCGCCGAGCCACCGGCAGTTCGACGCGCGCTGGTGCCAAGGCCAGCACGTGACTTGCGGGCACGCATCGGCGCATCGTGACTTCACACAGGACTTCAACCATGGCGAGTTGGCAATCATTTCTGTTGTGCACGATGTTGCGCTTGACCATGAAGCGCGCCGCACGCAACGGCATCGACATTGCCGGCACGCGCGCACGCGTCGGCACGCCCAGGCCTCGCGTCCTGCACGTGCCCGCCGGGTGGAAAGTGACACCACTCGTCACGCAAGGGCTGACGTTCGAAACCGTCGACGCGATCGATGGTGCAACGCTGCGCGACGATGTCGTCATCCTCTACCTGCATGGCGGCGGCTTTTTCTTCGGCTCGCCCCAGACCCACCGGCAACTGACGCTCGGCATGGCTGATCATTGCGATGCGCCGGTCTATGCGCTCGACTACCGGCTGGCGCCCGAACACCGTTTTCCCGCCGCCCTCGACGATGCCGTGCACGCCGTCAAGGTGATTGCCGAAATGTTTCCGCACCGCCGCTTGATCCTCGCCGGCGACAGTGCCGGCGGCGGCCTCGCGCTCTCCACGGCCATCGAAATGCGGGAGCAAGGTTTGAGCCCGGCAGCCGCCGTCATCCTGTTTTCACCATGGACTGATTTAGCCGCGACCGGTCCATCGATCGACACGAATGCGCGCCGCTGCGCAATGTTCACGAGCCAAGGCATCCGCGACGCCGCAGGAATTTATCTCGGCGACACCGATCCGCGCGATGCCCGTGCGTCACCGCACTACGCCGATTTTCATAATCTGCCACCGCTGCTGATTTTCGCCGGGTCCGACGAGATTTTGCGCGACGATGCAACCCGCCTCGCCGACAGGGCACGCCAGCAAGGCGTGCCGGTTGAACTGCACGTCGTCGCTGGCGTGCCGCACATCTGGCCGATCTTTTCGCGCATTCTTCCGGAAGGCCGCGTCAGCCTTTTGCAGGTGCGGGCATTCGTCCGGAAGATCCTGCCGCGCCAGCAATCTGCGGCCGCATGAGCGCGTCCGAACGACCAACTACCAACTACCAACTACCAACTACCAATCAAACCGAACCCACGAGCCAAGGTCGATAATTCACCGTCCCGATCCGCCAAAGCCCAGCACCGGTTTTGCTGGGATCGCTTACATGCTCGAGCACCGTGATCGAAACGTTGTCGATCGTGAACACATGCGAAATATCAGGCGGTCCGCCGAGCGCCAACCCAAGCGCCGCGCGGATCGTGCCGCCGTGCGTGACCGTGACAATCTGGCGGCCCGCGTGCTTGGCATTGAGTTCGTGGATGAGCGGCACCGTGCGCGACACCAGATCGGGGTAGCTTTCGCCGCCTTCTCCAGGCGCGCGCTCGTCGCCGTTGGTCAGCCACAGCGTCATCGGGGTATGCCTGCGCTCGCGCCGATGCGTCTTCCGGTCCTGGCCCTGCCAGTCGCCCATGTGCTGCTCGTTGAACGAGGCGTGCGCTGCTACCTCGGCCGGCGCATGCTTGCCCTTCGACGCCGCATGAATGGCGGCGGCGGTTTGCTTCGCGCGCTTCAAGCCGCTCGTCACCCACACCGCATCGCGCGGCAGCACCGCCGCCACGGCACGGAACACCTTTTCATCGCTGCAATCGCAATCGAGATCGCGCTGTCCGTAGATGCGTCCGCCGTCCGGCACAGGTGCATGTCGCACCCACCACCAGCGTGTTTCAATCACGCCGCTCGCTTGCTCTTTCATTGCCCCACTCATCGGTTCGCTGACCCCACACCGGATTGTGCGTCAGGCTCAAGCGACATGCTTATACGACGCAAAGCCCTTGCCCTCGGCCGCCAGCTTGACCAGCAGCGGTGCCGGCTCCAGCGTCGCGTCGCCGGTCATCTTCGCAAACGCCGCCAGGTCGTCACGAATTTTCGCCAATCCGACACTGTCGGCATAATGCATCGGCCCGCCCCGGCCCATGGGAAAACCATAGCCGTTGATCCATACGATATCGATGTCGCTTGACCTTGCTGCGACGCCTTCTTCGAGAATGCGCGCGCCCTCGTTGATCATCGGATAAATCATGCGACCGAGAATTT
>JANXYD010000354.1 GCA_025350265.1 Hyphomicrobiaceae bacterium
AGCGCCTGGCGATCGGCCGAGCAGCTGACCGCGATCGCAACCGGGCAGGACGCGCCGTGTCGCGGCAAACGGATCACGCGCACGTCGTGACAGAAATATTTTCCGCCGAACTGCGCGCCGATCCCTTGTCGCTGCGTGAGCGCGAGCACCGCGGCCTCGAGCTCGACGTCCCGAAAGCCACGGCCGCTCACCGAGCCCGCCGTCGGCAACGCATCGAGGTAGCGGAACGTCGCCCGCAATTCGTCCCACATGGCGCGGTTCATCGCATTGGATTTTTCAGGTCGGTGCAATTCGACTTCCGCCACCCCAGCCTCGATCGTTAGCTTCAGCGTCGTCAGTGTCGGGGCGGCTGATGACATGGCGGTTCTCCTTGGATGTCGGCAAAGGTTCATAATGCGACAGCGCGGCGACCGGCACAACTGAGCGAAAATCGGTGCCTTGACGCGACGTTTGCGTCGGTGGAAACCAGAGCATGGACACTCAACGCTTGCGCCCCACCAAATCCTACCGGCGTCTCGACGCCTCAGCGCTCGTCGGCTCGCTCGAGCAATTGCAGGCGCGCATCCGCGACCGCTTTCCAGATGCCGGCTTGGCGCGCGTCTGCGCCGAACTGATCACCATCACGCGTGAAAATTCGCGGCGCGCGGCCGCCATCGGGCGCAGCAATCCTTGGATCTGGGCCGGCGCCATCGGTTTTGTCGGCGTGGGCGGATTGTCACTGGCATGGCTGCTCCGCCAGATAGACTTCTCCCAGACGAGAGCCGACAACTGGTACACCGTCATTCAGGGGTTCGATGCCACCTTGCACCTGCTCGTCGTGATCATCGGCGCGTTGTTTTTCCTGGTGACAGTGGAAGATCGCCTTAAACGCCGTCGCGCCTTCAAAGCCATCAACGAACTCCGCTCGTTGATCCACGTTATCGATATGCACCAGCTGACCAAGGAGCCGGCCACCATCCTGATCGGCGGCACCGCGACCGCCCACTCGCCAAAGCGCACTTTGACGTCGTTCGAGCTCGGACGCTATCTCGATTACTGCTCGGAGATGCTGTCGCTCGTCGCCAAAGTCGCGGTGTTGTATGCGCAGAGCCAACCCGACCCCGTCATCGTCGACGCCGTCAGCGACATCGAGCGCCTGACAGCCAGCCTGTCGCAGAAAATCGGGCAGAAGATCGCGCTCATACATTCGTTTACAGCTGCCTTCGAAAGGCAGCCGAACGTCTCGCGCGACGGCGACGATGGCGGTACGTGATCCGCACCCAGCCACACCAAACCTTCAGCCAACCAGCGAGCCCACATGCGTCCCGACATCACCGATCCCGTCGCGCTGACACAGGCGCTGCTCCGTTGCCGCAGCGTCACACCGGACGAGGGTGGCGCGCTCGCGTTGCTCGAGACGATGCTGGTTGGCGTCGGCTTTGACTGCCATCGGTTGACCATGCGCGAACCTGGCACACCCGACGTCGAGAACCTGTACGCGCGCCTGGGCACTGCTGCACCGCACGTTTGTTTTGCTGGCCATACCGACGTCGTGCCGCCAGGCGAGGAGGCGCAATGGACCCACCCGCCGTTCAGCGGTGCGATCGTCGATGGCATGGTCTATGGCCGCGGCGCGGTCGACATGAAGGGCGCGATCGCCTGCTTCGTCGCTGCCATCGGCCGCACGCTGTCTAAGCCCGATCGCTTGAGCGGTTCGGTATCATTGCTCATCACCGGCGATGAGGAAGGCCCATCGATCAACGGCACGATGAAGGTGCTCGATTGGATGATCGCGCGTGGCGAAAGACCCGACGCGGCGCTCGTCGGCGAACCGTCCAACCCCAGCGTCTTGGGCCAGGAAATCAAGATTGGCCGGCGCGGATCATTGTCGGCCGAAATCATCGTGCACGGCAAGCAGGGTCACGCAGCCTACCCCGACCTAGCCGAAAATCCGGTACCAAAACTGGTGCGCATGCTGGATCGATTGTCGTCGGAGCGGCTGGACGACGGCACGCCCGATTTCCAGCCTTCC
>JANXYD010000384.1 GCA_025350265.1 Hyphomicrobiaceae bacterium
CGAGCCCGAACGTACGCGCCAACGCCACGCGCTGCCGCATGCCTTGTGAAAGCGCCTTGGGATAAGCAGTCTCGAAGCCCTTGAGGCTGACTTTGTCCAACAGGTCCATCGCCCGCGCCCGCCGCGCCGCTGGATCGACCCCGCGAATTTCCGCGCCAAGTTCCGCGTTGCCCAACGCCGTCCGCCACGGACACAACGCGTCGCGCGCCAGCATGTAGGCGATATCGCGATTGCCGCGCACCGGGGCCTTGCCGCCCACCAGGATCTTGCCGCGCGACACTTCGGGCGGCAGCAGCCCCGCGGCGAGGTTGAGCAACGTCGTTTTCCCGCAACCGCTCGGCCCGACGATGGATACAAATTCACCCGGCGCGACATAAAGCGATGTGTCGCTGACCGCCAGCACGCCCGCCGCCTTGAATTCGATCGACACATTCTCGATAACCAGCGAGCCCGGCCCACCAACGGGCGGTTGCCCGAAACTTGCGGCCTCAGTTGGGGCCAATCTTTCGATCATCGTCATGTCTGCACAACCACCGCGGCTCCACCCGATGCCTCCAGATCGTCGAACGATATGACGGGGATGTCGGGCGATCCCGCGCGCGGCCACGGACGGCCGACCCAATGCGGCGTTGGTGCGCTGACGATGCGTCCGATCCGGCCCTTGACTGTGCGATCACCACGCATGCGTGCCCCTCACCCTTGGATTTTTTTTCAACGCTAACACCGGCCTTGCAGCCTTCGCAATCGGCGCGTTTGACATTGTCGTCCGTGCGAGGTGTTAGTTAGCCCTCGACCGGGAAAGGCTCGCCCAGGTCGTGGTCTGCGCGGACACCGCGCGGCGCTACGATAGCGGTCTTGGTAACGCGTAGCTGACGCCACCGACCCGCGTTGAAATCAACCAAAGGACAGCCATCATGATCCCCAAGACGCAGCGCCGCATCGTTCTTGCCAGCCGCCCGCCGGGCGAGCCGGTCGAAAGCAACTTCCGCCTCGAAGAGGCAGCAATGCCTGAGCCGCAGCACGGCGAAGTGCTCGTGCGGATGATGTACCTGTCCGCCGATCCCTACATGCGCGGCCGCATGCGTGATGGCGCGTCCTACGCTGCCCCCATCGGCATCGGTCAGGTGATGGGCGGCGGCGGCGTCGGCGAAGTTGTCGCCTCCAAGCACGCCACGCTGAAAGTCGGCGACATCGTCGAGGACCGTCTGGGCTGGCAGGAATACGCCATCGCCGGCGGCGCAAACACGCGCCGCATCGATCCGGTCATCGCGCCGATCTCGACCGCCAACGGCATTCTCGGCATGCCCGGCATGACGGCGTGGTTCGGCCTGTTCGAAATCGGCCAGCCGCGGCCGGGCGAAACGGTCGTGGTGTCTGCAGCGTCCGGTGCGGTCGGCCAGGTCGTCGGCCAGCTCGCGAAAATGGCTGGCTGCCGCGTCGTGGGCATCGCGGGCGGTGCCAAGAAGTGCGCCTACGTGCAGGACGAACTCGGCTTCGATGCGTGCGTCGACTACAAGGCCGCCGGTGACCTCGGCGCGGCGTTGCGCGCGGCGTGTCCGAAGGGCATCGACGTCTATTTCGAAAATGTCGGCGGCGCGATCTATGACGCCGTCACGCTGCAGATGAATACCTGGGGCCGCATCGCCTTGTGCGGCGCCATCTCGCAGTACAATCACGAGAAGCCCGAGATGGCACCGCGCCTGCCCGGCCTGTTTGTCGGCAAGCGCGTGACCATGCGCGGCTTCATCGTTTCTGACTTCGCTGGGAAATACGATCCCGCTCGTGCGTTGATGGGCGAGATGGTGCAAACCGGCAAGCTCAAGTTCCGTGAGGATATCGTGCAAGGGCTGGAAAACGCGCCGCGCGCGTTCATCGGGCTGCTGCGCGGCGACAACTTTGGCAAGCTGCAGATCAAGGTCGGCGACGAGCCAGCCGGTTTGCCGCATCGGCGCTGACCCGACGCCACCGCCATTTGATCCGGCGCTGCAATCGAAGTCTGCAGCGCCGGTTTTGTTTGTAAATCCATTCGCTTTTTCGAATAAACCGCATTCGTAGTAATTCCGCAGTGTGTTTCAGGATACTCAAAAATGCAGCGGGAGCACATTTTAGACAGAATATGCGGTCATTTCTGTCGTGGGGGAGCGGAGTGAGGAGAACTCACGATGCAAAAAATGCAAACGCCCATGGACTTCGCGCAGATCGGGGCCATATTCAACGATGCCACGACGCGAATGGAAGGTGGAGTAACAGTAAATAATCAGGACAGGATTCTCGCCGACTTGCACGCGGTGCAAACCAACCTGGCCAATCTTATCCAGCAGCAGCCGGATCTCTTCACCGGTGTCACCGCCATTCACGCGCAGAATATCGTCGACCAGATCAACCTGGAAACCCAAGCTATTCATTCGCTCGGCACCGATCCGTACGCGGCCAAATACATCAATGACGTGCAGCGCGATTTGATCGACATCGTGCAGGGCGACACCAAGTTGGCGGCGTTGGCAACGGCCAACGGCGGGCATGGATTTGCGGCGGTCCCCACGCCACTTGCCGCGCCCGCGCCGTTTGTGGCGTCACAGGCGCAGACCGAGTTTATGCAGAAGTATGTCGCCGATGCGGCCAGCCTTGGACAGCAGGCAATCGCGCTCGAAAAGGCCGGAGCGGCACCAAACAGTGCCGAAGCGGTGCAACTGGTGCACGATATCCAGTCGTTCGAATCCAACATCAACGCGTTCACCGTGGCGCAAGGCGGGCTTTATTCGGCGCGCTTCAACAACGAGTTCTCGCAATTCGGCGTCAATGGCACGGCCTCTAACGCCTTGATCCATGGTCTGCAGACCGGCAGCGCCACGGAAGTGCAAGCGGCGTCCGACGTGCTGGCCGCCAATGCCGCCGATGTCGCCGGCAATATGCTCGCCTTCGGCCAGACGCCGGCGGCCAAAGTCAACCCGATACCCGCTCACATCGACAGCTTTGCGCAAGCAGGCACGGTGTTCAACGATGCCACCACCAAGCTCATCGGCGGCATATTCGATGGCACCGCCAACGACGGCAATCGTCAGGCGATCCTCAACGACCTCGGTGCCACGCAAACCGGGTTGCAGGGTTTGCTCGCCGCGAACCCGGCCGAGTTTGCAGGCGCGAGCGCCAAGCACGTGCAAACGATCATCAATGATCTCGCCAAGGAAATGACGCTTGTCACGGCCGCCGGAACCGGCGTCGCCGACACCAATCAGATCGGCGCGTTGCAGAAGGATATCATCTCGATCGTGCAGCACGATAAAAACCTCGCGGCACTCGCCACCGCCGATGGGGCGACCGGCTTCATGGCATTGCCGGGCGTCCAACATAACGGCGTGGCTGGGGGGCAGGGGCAAGGCCATGGCCAAAATCACACGCCGGATCCGATGGCGACGCCGATGGCGGACATGAACGGGCCGAATGTCCTTCAGCCAGATCCGGCGGCACACGTGTTTACCGGACACGACGCGCATATGTTCGGCTGATGCGGCGGCCGGATCAAGCGAACGGGGGGTGGCGCGAGCCGCTCCCCTTTTTATGAACAGTGCAGACGATCATTTCTGTCGAAACGATGTTTCGAACGATGTCATCAATGGGCCGACGATATAATCGAAAGCGCTGCGCTCGATCGTCGGTATCATAATGGACGCGGGCATGCCCGGATAAAGTTTGATGCCCGGTGCATTGGCCAGTTGGCCGTCACCGATGCGGATTTGCGCAAGATAATACGGGCTGCCGTTGCGGTTATCGAGCAGGCGGTCGGCGGAGACTTGCAGCACTTCGCCGATGAGCGACGGCGTCGTTCGCTGCTTGTAGGCGAGCAGCCTGATTTCCGCGCGCGCGCCCGGACGGATGTCTGCGATATCCTCGACGCCGATCTGTGCTTCGACGATCAAGGTCTCGTGATCGGGAACGATATCGAGAATTTTTTCGCCAGGAGATACGACGCCGCCGGTAGAAAATACCGTCAAGCCGACGACGCGTCCCCCGTAGGGCGCCTTCAGTTCCATGCGCGCCAGTTGCTGTTTGGCGTTGTTGAGACGCGGCACCACTTCCGCGAGGCGGGCCTTGACGGCGCGCAATTCCTTCGACGTATCGGCCGAGCGCTCCTTGTCCAGTTGCGACGCCAGATGCCGCTGCTCGGCGATCGCCTGCTTGTTGCGCGCGATCGCCGACGCGAGTTCGCCCATTTGTCCATCGAACGACGACGCACTGCGTTCGAGCTGTAGCAGCCGGGGCTTGGCCACGATGCCTTTCTCGACCAGCGGTGCGAGGGACGCGGCTTCGGCGCGGATCGAGTCGCGTTGCGCGCGGCTGCCGCCAAGCTGCGCCTCGGCACCTTGGATTTGCGCCTCCAGCTGCGCGATCTTTTCGCCGATGATGCGGCGCTGCCCGTCGAGCGCTGCGCGTCTGAGTTCGAATTGTTGCACCTGGCCTGCCAGCACATTTTTCTGCGCAGCCGCCAGCGTCACGACGTCAGCCGAAAACGTCACGCTGGCCTCGCCCGCGAGTTCGGCTTGCATGCGGGCTTCGGTCGCCAGCAGATCGATATATTGCTGGTCGAGAATATCGAATTCGGCGCGCTGTTGCGTATCGTCCAGCGCGATCAGGACCTGGCCTGCGCTGACCGTATCGCCGTCGCGCACCATGATGCGCTTGACGATGCCGCCGTCGTGGTGCTGCAGGCTTTTGCGGTTGCCGTCGACCTTGATGAAGCCGGCGGCGACCACCGCGCCGTTCAGCGGTGCCAGCAACGACCAGCTGCCGAGTACGCCGAAAAACAAGATGATCACGGCCCAGCCCCAAGTTGCGAGCCGCTCCATGTCGTCGTCGTTGCCGGCACTCTGGACACGCCGCTGACGTTTGCGCGGCATGGATTTGGTTGCAGCCGGCTTAAGTGGGGTTGGGTCGAAAGAGATAATCTTTTCAGCCGCTCGCATGCACCGCTCCCTTATGCGCCGCCACGTTCGTTGCAAAGCGGCGCAGCATTTCATCTCTTCCGCCGAACCATTCGACCTGTCCGGCATTGAGGATCAGCACCTTGTCGACGATGCGCAACATCGCCGGGCGGTGCGAGATCACGATCACCGTGGTCGATTGCAGCTTGAGCCGTCCGATGCACTGCGAGAGCGACAGCTCCCCCAGCGTATCCAGATTGGAATTGGGCTCGTCGAGCACGACCAGGCTCGGATGCCCGAACGCGGCACGGGCAAGTGCGATGCGTTGCTGCCATCCACCAGACAGTGTCGTGCCGCCCGGACCGATCAGCGTTTGATAGCCGTCCGGCAGCCGCAATATCATGTCGTGCACGCCGGCGAGTTCGGCCGCGCGCACGATCTCAGCAGCATCGGCGTTGGTGAAGCGGGCGATGTTGGCGGCGATCGTGTCGCCAAACAGCGCTATGTCCTGCGGCAGATAGCCGACGTGGCGACGCAGCGCGTCACCAACAACGGTTTCGGTTTCGATGCCGCCGACGCGGATGCGCCCCGCACTCGGTAGCGCAACGCCGACGATCAAGCGCGCCAGCGTCGATTTTCCCGCGCCCGATGCGCCGATCACGCCGATAATGTCTCCGGCAACGGCCTTGAACGTCACGTCACTGAGAATTGGCGCGGAATTTCCGGGCGCTGCATAACTCAGCGCCTCCACGCACAAGTCTCCATCGGGCTTTGGCATGCGCTGATTTTGCGTTTGCTGCGGCAGCGTCCGCAGCATCCGTCGCAATCGCAGCGTCGCGTCGCGCGCGCCGATCATCGCCTTCCACGATCCGGCGGCCTGCTCGACCGGCTGCAACGCGCGCCCGAGCAGGATCGATGCGGCAAAGATCGCGCCCGCGCTCGTCGCCCGCTCGATCACCAGCCACGCGCCCAATCCCAGAATCGCCGATTGCATGGCAAGGCGCAAAAACCGAATGATCGCCGAAACGATCGCCGCTCGCTCGCCGGCGCCTTGCTGCACGGCGAGTACCGCTTGTCGCTCGCCGATCCATTTTTGGGCGAGATCGCCGAGCATGCCCATCGCGTGCACGACCTCGGCATTGCGCAGGCTCTGATCGCTCAAGGCATGCGTGCGCGCCACGATCGCGTTGGCACGACTGGACAACTCACGCACCCAGATCTCATTGACGAGTGCCATCACCACGAGTGCGATCGCGCAGAAAAACGCGAACATGCCGAGCGTCGGATGTAGTCGCCAGATGATCAGAATGTAGATCGGCGTCCAGGGAAAATCGAAGATCGCATGCAGGCCGTTACCGGCGATAAAATTGCGCACGGCTTCAAGGTCGCGCAGCGGTTGATTGCCGGGTACCGGATTGCGCAACAGCGGCACCATGACGGATTTGAAGATGCGCCCGGCAAGTTGTTTGTCGAAGCGTGTGGCGCTGCGCGCCAGGATGCGAGCGCGCAATCCGTCGAGCGCCGCCAAAGTCGAGAACGCTACCAGCACGAGCAGCGTAAGCATCGCCAGCGTCGCCTCGCTGTTGGACGACAGCACCCTATCGTAGACCTGCATCATGTACAGGGGGGCCGCGAGATACAGCAGGTTGATGGCGAGGCTGAAGGCGAGCGCGGTGGTGAAGTACGCACGCAGCGGTGCGAAGATGCCGAACGCCCAACGGCCGCGGGCCAAAACTGATTGAGGTTCCAAATTCGCATCGGGTTGGGCTTGTTTCACTAAAGGGGTCCAATCGTTGTCACGCGGCTTCGGCGATTGCGCAGCGATCAACCCACGCGCAACCAGGTGATCGCACGCGTCAGCCAATCGCCCTCTGCCGACAACGCGCTCTCGAATGGATCGCTATAGAAAGTCGCGCCCGCCGCGGAGGCCATGTCGCCGACTTTGTCCACCATCACCGGCGAGCCGGCGGAATAAACTACGTCATCAGGCGATAGCTCCGGCACATGGTCTTGGGGCACGCCGAAGCACACGCTATGGAACGCGGTCTGGCGTTCTTCCGCCATCGCGATGATTTCGACGTTGGGCAGCTGGCTCGCCAAATCGAGCGCCTGGCCCATGTAGAACGACGACAACTTGCGCACGCCAACGATGATCAAAAGAGAGCGAAGTGGATTTTCGCGCAACGCCGCGTCCGCGACCGACCAGATCGGCGCAAAGCCGGTGCCCCCGGCCACCAACACCAGTCGCTTGTCGAGGCCGGGTCTGAGAAAGCCGTGCCCGAACGGGCCTTCGATGGTGAGCCGGTGCCCCGTCTTGATCGTTTCGCCGAGATTGGTCGAGATGCGTCCCTGCCGCACGCGTTTTATCTGCAGTCGGAAGTTTCCGTCGCTGGCGGTGCCGTCGAGGGCTGCGGTCGGGCTGAAGCAGCGGGCCGGAAAACCGTTGAAGGTGAAGCGGCAGTATTGGCCCGGAAGATAGGAAAAGGGCGTGTCCGGTGTGATCGCCAGTTCGACCACATCCGGCGTCAGATCTACCAATCCACTGAGGCGCGCGCGGACCACGTCGACCGGCGGCAGCGCCTCGACGTTGATTTTGAGATCGGAGAATACGTGTGCCTGACAGGCGAACACCGTGCCGCGCTGCTTGCTTTCGCCGCCGAGCGTGATGCCCGTTTCCACTTCCGTCATGCAACTGCCGCAGCGGCCGGCGCGACAATCATGCGGAATGTCGACACCGCCCGCGATCGCCGCGTCGAGCAGGATCTGGCCGGATTGCGCGACGAAAGTTTCGTCGCCGAGGCAGACGGTATGGTGTTTCGCCATGCTTATTCGATCTCCAGTCGGAAGGGCCTGAGGTGACGGGTATGTCGCGTTTCGGAATGATCGAAAGCCGCGACCCACATGAGAATCCCTGATTTCATCGCGATATCGTAGGTGCTGCCGGTATAGAGGCGACGGGCCATTTCGAGTGTCCAGCGGCCGGCGGCCCAGCGGCCGACGCCGCGCACGGTGGCGCGGCTGTCGGCAATGCCGTCGTTCATGATGATGCCGGGAATGACGGTGCCGATCGGAAGGGCGTTGTCGCCGTCAGCCGAATAGGGGATGGTTTCTCGCTCAGACATCCACCACCGCGCGCCCTCGCTTTCGCTTTGTGCCGACGTATCGCTGAGGCGCCCGAGCGCCTTGATGGTGGCAGATTTGTCGCGCGGCAGCCGCCACGGCAGCACGCGTTCACCGCCGGTCTTGCTGGGGTCGCCTTGCACATTGGAGCGGTAGGCGGCGGGCCCGGGATCGATCGCGAAGCCACCGGCGTATCGCGTGCGGCCGTTGATCTGGTCGGCTGTGGGTTCGGCGAGCTGCCCGATATGGCAGTTGTCGACGTGGCCGGAAAAGCCTTCGTGGGACGCGCGCCATTGCCAGACATCGGCGATCGGCCCGTCCGTGTAGTGCAGGCCACGACCGGTTCCGCTGGCGGGCTTTCCGCGGCCGGGCGTGACGGCGAGGTGGATGGCAGCCCCGATCAACGGCAGCGACGGCCGCGTGAACAGGACGGCGAACTTGTCTTCGTGGAAGCGCTTTTCGTCGCCTTTGTCGTGGTCGGTTTGTGCGACATGCCAGCCGTCACTGGCCTTGACGAGCGGCAAATGTTTCAACGACCGCGTCGGGTCGGCCCATGTGAATGCGAAGTAGATGAATTCGCCGTCGTGCACCGCGCGGATCTCGACCTGTGATTGGCCGGTGCCGCCGAAATCTTCGCCCTGCGTGGTCAAGACCGACACTGGCCTTGCCTTGGTCCACACCGGGTCGGAGAGATCGCCGTCGAGTTGGGGGGCTTCGGCTGGCGTCACCAGGCGCACCAGAAGTTCAGGCCGGGTGCTGTTTTCCGCACCGACGGCAATCGCGCCGACGGCGAACATCGCCGCCAGCGCCGTCGCCACCGGATGTGCATTGACGGTGGCCGACGACCGGCGCTCGCGGGGGGGCTGCGCGCGACCGAGTTGCTCGGCCAGCAAGGCCGCGAGATCGGGCGGCGGCGGCGCGACGACCAGCGGTGCCGGCCGGAAGATGCGTGCGAGTTGGGAAAGTCCGCCCATCGCCGCCTGCAGAGAAACATGCAGCACGACGCACGCCACGCACGCCCACGTCGCCCATAAATGCATGCCCAGAAATGGTGCGCTCGCACCGAAAAACAGCGCGACACCCGATATAACTTCCGCCGTCAGCGATCCCATCAACCCCCAATATGCCAGCGCATGGAAGGCAGCGAACCGCTGGCTGCCCCGGCGTTTCAAGCCCGCCAGGCGCGGTCGATCGAGGCGCACACGCGCTGTGAGACGCGCACGAAAAACATAGACGACATAACCACTCAACGTCATGAGCATGATCAGCGCGGCCACCGAGTGGCGGAACCACAAGTTCTCGACCGGCAACACTGGATCGAAGACCGCGAGCCAGAGTGCATTCGGATCATCGGCCGCGATTCGTAATCCGGTAAAAAGCAGCACCAAAAAGGAAGCCAGCAGAATGAAATGCAAGACTACAGTTCCGGAATCCGTCGTCGGGCGGCGTTTTCTGGCCATTGGGTTTCCCTGAAAAATTTTCCCCAAGTCCAAGTCGCAACCAAGTGCATGTCGCAACCGTCGGGTCGAAATGCGCGCTCACGACCAGCCAAGCAGCCAGCCGCTGTTGATTGCGAGAATTTCGATTATTGTGCCGTATCGGCGCACGCCGCACCGCCATTGCAACGCATGCGTCCGGAAACGATCATGCGGTGGCGTCTCCCCCGAGTGCCAAGACGCTTACACCAGCCAAATTTGAAAACAATAAGGCTATCCGTCCCGAAAAAAATCGCGACCGGGCGGTTCCGGGTTTTCTTTGAGGTGTTTTTTCGGATAAGTGCGGCGTTTGCGGATATTCTCTTATTCGATCGTTATCTGAAAAATATTTGAACCACGCCGGAACAATCGGCGTCGGCGACGGGTTTAAGCGGTTCGCTTGGAAAATCGGCGCATTCAGACACAAGGCGATTTTATGAACAAACCCGACACGATGAGCAAAGCTGATTTGAAACCTAGCACCGCGAAGGCGCAGCAGACAAAACTCGATACGCCCACCGATCTCAAAGCGGAAGTGGTCAAGGCGATTACCACGCCGCTCAATGCCGCGCTCGCCGACGTGTTCGCGCTTTATCTTAAGACCAAGAATTTTCACTGGCACATGAGCGGGCCGCATTTTCGCGACTATCACTTGTTGCTCGATGAGCAGTCCGAGCAGGTCTTTGCGATGACGGACCCGATGGCCGAACGCATCCGCAAGCTCGGCGGCGTGACGTTGCGATCGATCGGGCACATCGCGCGTCTGCAACGCATCAAGGATAACGACGCCGAGTTCGTCGCGCCGACGGATATGCTGATGGAGCTGTGCGCGGACAATAAGGCGCTGGCAGCCAGGCTGCGTGAATTGCACGGCGTGTGCGAAGACAATCGCGACGTGGCGACGGCTGCTCTGCTGGAAGTATGGACCGACGAGACCGAGCGGCGGACATGGTTCCTGTTCGAGGCCAGCCGCAGCCAGGACAGTCACGGGCATTGATGCGGCGTTACGTTACGACAAAAAAAAGCGCGCGGTCGTCGAGTGACTGCCGCGCGCTTTTGATTGAGGTCTTATTCGTGATCAGTAGGATTTAGAGCCTTCAATCTTGCCCTTGCCCCGGGCTTCATTGACGGCGTTGGTGGCGGCTGCCGCCAACAGGCGCACGTCGTTGATCAGCGTGGCGTAGTGATAGCCGTCGGCGTACCGTTTCAGCGCAGTTTTGGCGCCGTCCGTGTGCGCGCCCGCGATTTTGCCGGCCTTGCGCGTCTTGTCGACGATGGTTTTCATTGCCGCCAGCACCTCCGTGTCGGTCGGATCGAGCGTGGCGGGCTTGCCGAGGCTGAGCGCCAAGTCGGTCGGCCCGACATAGACGCCGTCGAGACCCTTAACGCTCAGGATCTCGTCGAGGTTGGCTAACGCCTCGCGCGTTTCGATCATCGCGAACAGCAGAATTTCGTCGTTGGCATTTACTTGATAGTCCGCGCCTGCGTATTGCGAGGCACGGAAGGGGCCGTTGGAGCGCGCGCCGATGGGCGGGTAACGGCCGGCCGAAACAAGCGCTTCCGCTTCGGCTTTTGTGTTCACCATCGGGCAGACGATGCCGTAGGCACCAGCGTCGAGCGCACGCATGATGACGCTCGGCTCGTTCCAGGGCACGCGCACCAT
Source organism: Hyphomicrobiaceae bacterium (assembly GCA_025350265.1). Lineage (GTDB taxonomy): Bacteria > Pseudomonadota > Alphaproteobacteria > Rhizobiales > Hyphomicrobiaceae > JABFRJ01. Next base: position 11,178 of record JANXYD010000384.1, read on the forward strand.
CGCCGTCACGTCATTGATCTGGATCGCCTGCAGCAGCGATACGAGATCGTTGATGTCGGACGCGCCGTGCTGCATGTCGATGGTGACGCTGTCCCAGCCGCACGACGCAAACACTTCCGCCTGATAGCTGTTCGGCACGGCGATCCAGCCGTTGACCGCTTTGACGCCGCCGTGCAGGCGCTTCTTGAGTTCGTTCTTACGCATGGTCGTTTCCCTTGTTTAAAAAAGTGTGCCGGCGGTTGGCTTGATCGTCAGTGAATGTCGTCCTGTTTCTGTAGCGCCTCGCGCAACGCCGCCACCGTGAAGCCCGGCTTGCGCGCCAGATCGAGGATGACCGCTTCCTTGCGGGCGAGCAGATCGCACGCAGCCGGTATCTTGTCAGCGACGGCTTCCGGGATCACGACAGCGCCGTGCCGGTCGGCATGCACGAGATCGCCGGATCGCACGAGCATGCCGTGAATGCGGACTTGCTTGCCGAAATCAGCCAGATGCACATGCGCGTGGCTGGGCGCGATTGACCCCGCCAGCGCCTGGAAGCCAGGTGCCCATTGGGGGATGTCGCGGATGCAACCGTCGGTCACCACACCCCTGAGGCCGAGCGCCTTGTGCACGGTCGATTGCACTTCACCCCAGAACGCGCCGAAGCCGACGTCCGCCCCGTCGAGATCCTGGATAATGCAGATGCTCGGCGTGGGCTTGGACGCCATGTATTCGTAATAGGCGATGCGTTGCTCGCGCGCCGGCTTGCCGCTCAGTTCATGGACGTGCGTGGAGCGGATGGTGGCGGTCTTGGCGTAGCCGACGATCGGCGGCAGATCCGGAAACGGACAGACCAGGGGGCGCACGGTGAAGCCGGTCGCGCGTCGTTCGGGTGCCACGATTTCAAGCGCGTTGCAGATCGTCGGCGTATCGAAAGTGGCCAGCGTTTCAAGCAATTTCGGGTCGAGCATGTCCGGTATCCTCTGGTGACTAAACTGTTGCACGGCTGTTGGCAGACCTATTTTTTCAGTTGCGCCCGGACCGCCGCTCCGCCCTGCATCTGCGGATTGGATGGAATGAGCCCTTCGGCGCGTTCGCGCGCGGACACGAGATCGCGCGCCTCGGCAAAGGCGGCGTCGACATCACGTGTGTGTTTCAGCGCGACCCCGAAGAAGGCTTCGCCGAAATAAGTGTAGGTGCCGATATTGTCGTCGCTGCAGCCGAACGAGCTATGGCGCGCGTCGGCGGCGGTGATCACCATCGTTGCGTCGTCAGCGATCAGATCGGCAAACACACCGGAGTAGCACGCCGAAATGATGACGATGCGGTGACGTATCTTGCTGGCGGTGAGGATGCCGGCGAGCCGTCCCGGTGTCAGCATCGAAATGCGGTTCTGATCGAAGGTTTCGACCGCGATGCCGTCCGCGTTGCCGTGCGAGGTCATGAACAGCACCAGCACGTCCTCGTCGCGGTCTATGGTCGATTCGAGCCCCGCGAGCGTGTTTTTGAGATCGACAACGCGCCCGACCGACCGCGTCAGCGTATTGGCGATGACGATGTGTTGTCCGCGCTGCCCGAAGAATTCAGATAGCGCGTCGGCGGCGCCCACCGCCTCGCGCTTGAATAGACTGTTCGACCCCCACATCGCCACGGATACGACATGCACGCGGGGCCTGGGTGCGCCGGCAGCCATCGCTGAGCCGACGCACAGGATCGTCAGGCAGCACGCAAGGATGAGGCGGCGGCGCGTCATCGCCATCTCACGCCATCGCCTTGGCGACGCGCGCCTCGTCCAGGCCGACGGATCTGGCCGCAGCCACAATGGCCGCCCAGGTGTCGTCGGGGATGGGCAGGCCGTTCTTGCCCCGCTCGGCGCGCATGCGCAATTCAGGTTCGCCCGGCACCAACACTTCGCCGCCGGGCACGATCGGCCGCGAACTCTTGACGTGATTGGTGTACTTGCTGACGTCGGCCGGAAAGAAGCCTTCGGGATCGATGCGCTTGGGATCGACATAGAACGACAACATGCCATTGGCAAAGCGCTTGCCCTCTTCGGTCGCGCCGTTGCCGGTCAACGACCCGCCGAGCAATTCGCACATCAGCGCGAGGCCCGAACCCTTGTGGTCGCCGAACGCGCGGATGGCACCGTCGCCTTTGCGGTAGTCGCGCGCGCCCGAAGGCGTGTAGTCGCCATAGAGCACGTGCGGATCGCTGCTCATCGCACCCTTCGACGAGACCAGCGCATCTTCGGGGATTTTCTTGCCGCCGAAACTGGCGTTGAGCACCTTGCCCTCGGCGACGATGGACGTAGCGAAATCGAGAATGAGCGGCGGCTCGCCCTGACGCGGCACGCCTACGCAGTAGGGCGCGGTGGAAAAGCGCCGGTCGACGCCGCCGAATGGCGCAACCAAAGACGAGCCGTAGGCGTTGACAAAGTGAATCGAAACAAACCCGGCGGCTGCGGCCGTTTCAGCATAATCGCCCACCCGTCCTATGTGTCCGGCGTTGCGGAGCGCGACCATCGACAATCCGGATTGGCGGCATTTGTCGAGGCCGATTGCGACAGCTTGCGGCGCGACGGTTTGTCCAAAGCCGTGCAGACCGTCGATAACCGCGTACACCGGAGTTTCGTTGATGATCTTCACGACGCGATCTGCGACAAAGACGCCCTCGGCCAGCCATTGCAGATAGCGTGGCACGCGTTGCACACCGTGGCTGTCGTGGCCGGTCAGATTGGCGACGACGAGTGCCTTCCCCAGACGATCGGCTTCCGCGCGCGACGTACCCGCTTTGGCAAATATATCGGAGACAAACGCCGTCATGCTTTCGGCCTTGATCATCACCATCGACTTCCGCCTCCCGTGCGAATTGCGATTTGTCCTAGCGGCGCACAATAGGCGCAGCCAGCTCTCGTTGTCACGCGACGCTGCGGTGCGGCGATGGTGAACGCGGGCGCGGACGGCGCGGAAAATCGCGTCGCATGCAAATCTCTCATGGTGCGCCGGATGTCCATGGACTAGTATGATTCTTATGGCGTATTACAAACGTATGCACACTTGAACGCATAGCACTTGGAAAGACGAGGCTCACTATGGCACAGAACAATCCCTTTGAAATGCCGCAGCAATTACGCGAGCTTGCCGAAAAGAATGTCGAGCAGGCACGCAACTCATACACTCAGCTACTTGAAGCGATGGGAAAAGCGGCGGGCATGTGGACGGCTGGTATCCCGCAGAACGAAGCTTCGTCCGGCTTCAAGACGGTGCAGGAGCGCGCCACCCGGTTCGCCAAGCAGAATGCCGACGCTTGCTTCAACATGGCCAATGAACTGGCGGCGGCGAAGGATATTCAGGATATCATGGGCATTCAAAGCCGCTATGCGCAGGTGCAGATGCAGGCTTTTGCGACCCAGGCGCAAGAAATGGGCCGGCTGTTAATGGCCGCAGCGCCAAACATGCCGAATATGCCGGGCATGCCTAAAGGCTAAGCCGGTTCGAATTGTGAAAAAATCCGGGCACGGAAAGACCGTGGCCCGGTGCAAGTGGCAATCGTCGCTCGACGTCGTCGAAGCGGCGACGGAAAGCCTCTGGGAGGAGAAAAGGCTTTCGGCGCTGTCAACACAGCACGACTACAGTCCGCCTCTCACAGCCACATGGCAACGCCACGCTGTGCATGCGTGCATTGCAGCAAAAACATGTTAACATCTCAGTTTGGCCACTGACGCGCCTTCGACACCATGAAATCGCGGAACACCTGCACTTTTTTCGACGTCTTCAGCTCTTCCGGATAGACGAAGAAAATTTGCATGTTCGGCAATTCCACGTCGCGCAGCACCGGCACGAGTTCGGTTTCCTCGTTAGTCAAATAATCCGGAATGAGGCCGATGCCGATGCCACTGCGGATGGCATATTTCATCGCGATGACGCTGTTGGCCATGAAGGCGGGTGTGCGCGGGGGCAATCCATCGCGACCGGCAATCTCCAGCCAACGGATCGCGCTCAGATGCGGCTGCGGCGTGCCCGAATATGAAACGATGCGGTGTTTGTCGAGCTGATCAAGCCCGCTCGGTGATCCATGCTTCTTGACATAGGCGGTGGACGCATAGGCGTGGATCTGCATGTTGAACAACGGCCGCCGGATCAGGTCGCCGTGTTGCGGCTCACTCGCCCAGATCGCCACGTCGGCCTCGCGCATCGAAATATCGAGCTGATCCTCGGCTAGAATCAAGCGCACCCGGATATCTGGATACATGTCGAGAAACTCGCGCAGGCGCTGGGTGATCCATACCGTGCCGAGGCCGGTCGGCGCGGTGACGCGCAAGTCGCCGGTCGGCTTGGTGGTGGCGTCCGTCAGCATCGTTTCAGCGCTGGCGAGCTTGTTCAGAATTTCGCTGGCGGTCCGAAACAGCAGATCGCCCTGCTCGGTCAGCACCAGTCCGCGCGCATGGCGGTGGAACAGCGCCACATGCAGATCTTTCTCGAGCGCCGATACCTGCCGGCTGACCGCCGATTGGCTCATGCGCAGCGTGTCGCCGGCGTGCGTGAAGCTGCCGGCTTCGGCGGCGGCGTGGAAAATGCGAAGCTTGTCCCAATCCATGATGCTGTATGTCCGGTTGCGGCGGGGTCTCTCTATTCGGCGGCCTCAGACGTCGGCAGTTGACCATGATGATCGGCCGCCAGATGACGCTCGGCTTCGAGCGCTGCCATGCAACCCATGCCGGCTGCGGTCACCGCCTGCCGGAAGGTCTCGTCCTTGACGTCCCCGGCCGCGTACACGCCGGGGATCGACGTCGCGGTCGAATCGGGTTTGGTAATCAGGTAATTGCCCTTCGTCATTGCCAATTGCCCCTTGAACAGTTCGGTGGCCGGCGCATGCCCGATGGCAACAAAAACGCCGTCGACAGGGCGTTCGGTGACGACGCCCGTCTTGACGTTCCGGAGCCGAATGCCGGTGACCGCCTTCGGCTCGGCGGTGCCGGTGATTTCCTCGACCGCGCTATCCCACACCACCTCGATCTTGGGGTTTTTGAACAACCGCTCTTCCATGATTTTTTCCGCACGGAATTTGTCGCGGCGATGCACCACGGTCACCTTGCGGGCGAAGTTGGTGAGGAAGATCGCTTCTTCGACGGCGCTGTTGCCGCCGCCAACGACGACCACATCCTTGTTCTTGTAGAAAAACCCGTCGCAGGTGGCGCACGCCGACACGCCATGGCCCTGGAACGCCTTCTCGCTGGGGATGTCGAGCCAACGCGCCTGCGCCCCGGTGCAGATGATCAACGTGTCGGAGGTGTAGGTATCGCCGCTGTCGCCGATCAGCTTGAACGGCCGGACTTTAAGGTCGACGCCGGTGATGTGGTCCATCACCATTTCGGTGCCGACGTGCTCGGCCTGGCCGCGCATTTCGTCCATCAGCCACGGCCCCTGCACGACTTTGGCGAAGCCAGGATAATTCTCGACGTCGGTAGTGATGGTCAGTTGGCCGCCGGGCTGGCTGCCCTGGATCAGCATTGGTGCGAGCATGGCGCGCGCGGCATAGATCGCGGCGGTGTAGCCGGCCGGCCCCGAGCCGATGATGATGACTTTGCGGTGATGGTTCTGGCTCATGGCAAGGGCTCGAAAGTGCGACGGGAGGGAGCGGGGAAGCGCCGACGCTTCCGAGCTATGCATTTAACGCATATGCGGCAATTTGCAAGTGTCGGGGTATGCGCCAAGGGAATGCGCCGGTGGTGCCGGCCCGATCGCTTCATTTGACGCACTGCACGTCTTCCGTTTGACTGCCGTCGGCTAAGTCGCCAGCGTGCGGCGTGCCGTTACCGGAGCTGAGTACATGATGCTGATGAAACGTGGTGCCCAAGTCGGTCGCATAGCGGCGATCCTGGCGCTGATCGGAATTTGCAACGCTCCAAAGCCCGCCCACGCTGAAACGACCTTGCGCGTGGCCTTGCATTCCGACCTCAAAATCATCGACCCCGTCTGGACCTCGGCACTGATCACCACCCACCACGGCTTCATGGTTTACGACCAGTTGTTTGCGTTGGACGAGAAGCTGGCGATCAAGCCTGAGATGGTCGACACCTGGAGTGTTTCCGACGACCAGCTGACCTGGACGTTCAAACTGCGCGACGGGCTCGCCTTCCACGACGGTGCCCCGGTTACTGCCGACGATTGCATCGCCTCGATCAAGCGTTGGGCGGTGAAGGACGGCATGGGGCAGAAGTTGGTCGGCTTCATCCGCGAAATGAAGGTGATCGACGCCAAGACCTTCCAGTTCGCCATGAAGGAGCCGTATGGGCTGGTGCTGGATACGCTGGGCAAGGCCACGTCGAACGTGTTGTTCATCATGCCCAAACGCATCGCCGATGGCGATGCCGGGACGCAGTTGTCCGATCCCACCGGCTCCGGCCCCTTCATCATGAAGCGCGACGAGTGGAAGCCCGGCGAAAAAACCGTCTACGTCAAGAACCCGAAGTATGTGCCGCGCAACGAGCCGCCTTCCGGCTTCGCGGGCGGCAAGGTGGTCAACGTCGATCGCGTCGAATGG
>JANXYD010000418.1 GCA_025350265.1 Hyphomicrobiaceae bacterium
ATCACCTTCGAGCCGGCACCGCCGAAATCATAGCCGAGCGATGGGCCTTGCCAGTAGACGCGGCGGGTGCCGGCATCGCGAGTATAAAGCGTACCTTCGCCGTAGCGCAGGCCGGCAATGAATGCACCACCGCCTTCCTCGCCGAGGATATAGCCGTTCGGCCGGCCTTGACGCTTGAAGGCATTCTCGACGATGTTGGCTAGCCCCTGGCTCACCGAACCAAAAAAACCGTGGCCAGCGCTCATGATATCGTTGGAGGAATAAGTGCCATCGTCGCGCCGGTCACGGTCGTCTACGCGCGGACCACGCCGATAGTCGTCATCGTCGGCGCGATCGGACGGAGCACCATACGGCTGGCCATAGCCTTGATTGGCGGCAACGGGGCCTTCGCGATAGGGGCGCGGTTCCTCGGCGTAGCCGCGCGGCGCGGTAGGATAAGTATCAGCCGGCTGCGGGCCTGCGCGATAGGCGTCACTGCGGGAAACGGGCGGGGGCGGATAGCTGTTAGGCGCGGGAACCGGTTGCAACGGCACGCGATCGTAGGACTCATAGGGTCGGGTGGGCTCGCCGTAACGTGGGGCATAGACATCGTTGGGGCCGGCCTGAGCGATCGTCACGCCGCTCGAGCCCGGCGTTTCCGTGCGCTGCGTCAGTACACCCAAGCCAGCGCCGGGATCGGCTGGCTGGTAGGCGTCATTGCGGCGCGGGCGGGACTGGCGCGGCTCTGGTGCAGGGCTATCCAGATAGGGGCGATCACTATCGCTCGATTGGGCGATAGCTGCCGGCGCTGCAGCCAATCCGGCGGCGAGCGAGAACAGCGCTGCCATAACCAACGAGTGACGCCGGCAGATCGGCCGAGCCACCTGCACGATGCGGCGATCCCAATGGGCGCGAGCGTTCAGCATTGTTATTTCCAGCCTTGAGCGCCGAGACTTGTCCCAGCGCGGATCCACGAACGACACGATACGAACCTAGTCGTACGACGAGTCTTTTGCGGAAGTGTTACCAAAGTGTGGCTGAAAAAAGGGAATTGCCCCGTTTCGGGGCGCAGGTGGCGCGTCGGACGAACGCTGAAGCTGATCAGAATTCCGGGCGCAGGGGTGCTTTGCCCCAGGCAACGAAATCTGGATTGAGAAAGCGCAGGGCGGAATGACCGTAGGTGAGATCGGCTCCATCGAGCGTGGTCACGCGCCCCCCCGCCGCCTGTAAAATTGCGTGACCGGCCGCCGTGTCCCATTCGCAGGTCGGGCCAAAGCGCGGGTAGATATCGGCATCGCCCTTGGCCAACGCGCAGAACTTCAGTGATGAACCGGCAGACGTGCGCCGTTCAATCCGGTATTGGCCGAGAAAGGCATCAGTGCTGGGCGAACCGTGCGACCGGCTTGCCACCGCCACCAACCCACGCGGCGGTGGTGGCCGCGAGGTGATCTTGACGCATGCGAGGTCGGCGAAGCAGCGGGCCGTGCTGGCGGGTGACAGGCGCGCCTCGACGACATGCGTTGCCCCCAACGTAGCGTACAACAGATCGAGTGCCGGTGCGTAGATCAGCCCAAAGCGCGGCGCGCCGTGGCTGACAAGCGCGATGTTGATCGTAAACTCTGGGCGATCGGCGACGAACTCGCGCGTGCCATCGAGCGGGTCGACGAGAAAGAATTGCGGCGTCGGCCTGTGCCGCAGATCTGGACTGTCGCCGGCCGCGACTGCCTCCTCGGCAACGACGGGAACTCCAGGAGTGATGCGGGCAAGCGCTGACAGGATGACGGCTTCTGATTCCTGATCGGCCACGGTCACGGGCGAGGCGTCGGCCTTGGCCTGCACGGGCGTGCCGACACGAAAATAGCGCATCTGGATGCGCGCCGCCTCCAGCACCACAGGCAAAAGCTGGTCAGCGAGCGCCGCATGGTTCGGCGATTGTGTGAGTTGTGCCGGCATTGTCGCCACCTTGAACGCCAGAGCAATCGTGTCCGATCTTGACGACCTGTTAATCTGTTGTGGCGAAAAAACAATGGGCAACCGCAATCGGTCGAATTGAGGTCGATCCGTGTTCGCATCACCCAGCTATGTCTTGGCAAAACGCACCCGAAGCAGTTATCACCAAAGCACACGACCTGCCGACGGCTTTTGACTGCCCACGTAAGCCAACGCATTCGGGTATCACAATAAAAACGAGCAGCACCGCGACGCTCAGAACCCGCCGCACCTACGAGGGCAAGCCATGAACCAACGCATCCAGCCGACCGATCTCGAACTCGCCGCGCTGATTTCCAGTAAGATCTGTCATGACGTCATCAACCCGGTGGGTGCGATCCACAACGGGCTCGAAATTCTCGACGAAGACAATAACGCCGACGCACAACGCTATGCGCTTGAAATGATTCGCAACGTCACGGCACAAGCCTCCGCGCGGCTGCAATTTGCCCGCTTCGCTTTCGGTGCCGCCGGTTCGGCCGGCTCGATGATCGATCTCGGCATGGCGTCGCAGGTCAGCCAAGGCTACGTCGGCACCGGCAAGCACAAGCTGGTATGGCCGAACGCCTGCGGACTGATGACCAAGGACCGCGTCAAGTTGCTGCTCAACCTGATTTCGTCGGCCATCACCGCGCTGCCGCGCGGCGGCGAGATCGCCATCGCTGTGACCGGCACGTTGGACAATCCGGCGTTCGCCCTGAAATGTCGCGGCACCAATGCGCGCCCGCCGCAGTATCTGTGCGATTTCCTGGCCGGCAATCCTCCGGCGATCGATTCGCTGACCATCCAGGCCTATTACACCGCGCGCCTCGCTACGACCGTCGGCATGCGGCTTGAAATCGTCAAAGAGGGTGCCGACATCGTGCTCTGTGCACGGGCTGCGGCGTAACACTCTCACATCGTCGCGACCATCGCTGCGCACGGCTGAGCCAAGACCGACAAGCACAAGCCAATCCCACCGCGCCTCCCACACTCTCGTCTTCCCGACCGCTGCGCCCTTCGCGCGGAGAGCCGGGATCTTGACCAGCCAAATATCGGGCAAGATCCCGGCTCGCGCTCCGCTTGGCCGGGAGGACGACCGTCGTGGCCTAGCGGCCAAATAGCTCGTCGTGGCGGCGGCAGATTTTGGGCCACAGGTTTGCGCATTCGGGTTCGCGTATTCCAAACAGCGTTGCAAGAGTGTCGGCGTAGGCCTCTGCCGACATTATGATCTCGTCTGCCGTGCCCTGCTCGGTGTTGGTCTTGAGTACACGCCCGACCATCGCGACGATGGCGTTCGGCTTGTGGAGAACGCAGATCGCGTTTTGCACGAAGCGCGACTCGGGGCTCGTCTGCTGCCATTGGCAGCGTTGCTGGAGCACTGCCCAATCGGCAGGCTGGTGCTGAAAATCGAATGAAGGCGCAAAGGCGTGTTTGTCATTGTGCAAGCGCCACCATCCGTCGGCAAGCCGCTCGAGCCGAAATGTTCGCCACCCGTGCCGATAGCTGCCTTCACGCAGTGGAATGGGCTCGGCAGGCCCGTCGCCGAGGCCGACGTCCACTAGATAGGGCTCGTCAAGTTCGACAGCGAGAATGAGATGATTGCCGATAGCAGATGCTCCCCGCTCGGCTCGCATCACCGCGCCCGTCAAGCTCATCACGCGAAAACCGATCGCCTGCAGCACGGCGCCGAACAATCCATTCATTTCGTAACACCAACCGCCGCGACCGGCCGAGACCAACTTGGCATAGGCGTCCTGCGGGTCGAGCGTCACCGTCCGCTGCAACTGCACGTCCAGGTTCTCGTAAGGAATATGCGCGAGGTGGGCACGCTGCAATTCGCGCAGCGTTGCAAGATCGGCTGTCAGAATGCCGACAAAGCCGATGCGCCGAAAATATGGATCTGTCTCCACGTGATTTTCTGTCCTAGAAGCATGCACCAGCGCGCCGATGTACTGCTAAGGCAGCCTGCCCCCACCGGCTACCCAACCGCCGCGCGTAATGCCTTGGCCGCCGTCTCGATATCCGCCGCTTGCACATCCAAATGCGTCACCGCGCGCAGCCGCGTTGGTCCCATCGCGCCGATGCGCACGCCATGGCGCAGACAGGCCTCCGAAATTTCCTTGGCCGATTTGCCGGTGCCGGTGGTGTCGAGGAACACCAGGTTGGTCGCGGTTTTCGCAAACATCAGCTTGATGCCTTTCACTGCGCCAGCCAAAACAGCGAACCGCTGCGCGTTGGCATGATCCTCGGCCAGTCGTTCCCAATTGTGGTCGAGCGCATAAAGCCCGGCGGCGGCCAGAATGCCGGATTGCCGGAGCGCGCCGCCGAGCCGGTGTTTCCAGCGCCACGCCTCGGCGATGAAGTCCTTGCTGCCGGCCAGCACGCCACCGATCGGGCAGCCGAGGCCCTTGGATAGGTCCAGCCAGGCGCTATCGAACGCCGCACACATTTTAGCAGCCGACACACCTGATGCGACCACCGCATTGGGCAGCCGCGCTCCGTCCATGTGCAGGATCAGTGCATGCGCCTGCGCTGCTTTGGCGACGTCGGCAATTTGCGCCTCGCTCCATACTGCCCCGCCGCCGAGGTTCTGCGTCTGCTCGATGGCGACCATGCGCGAGCGCGGCGAATGCCGCATCGTCGGATCGCGCACCGCTGCATGTACGGCGGCACCCGTAAAAATGCCCTGCTCATGGGGAACGCTGCGGCCCTGTGCACCGGCGATGGCCGCGCCGCCTGCCCCTTCGAAGGTGAACAGATGCGAATTGTCCGTCGCGATGATCTCGTCACCGGAGCGGCAGTGAACCGCGACTGCGATCTGGTTGCACATAGTACCAGACGGCAAAAACATCGCCGCCTCCTTGCCTAACAGCGCCGCCACCCGCTCTTGCAGCGCATTCGTCGTCGGGTCTTCGCCGCGTTGCTCGTCGCCAACCTCTGCCTCGGCCATCGCCTTGCGCATGCCAGGCGACGGCCGGGTCATGGTGTCGGAGAACAGGTCGATGAAAGCGCGAGGGTGGGCCGTGGACATAGTGCGAATTCCGATCGCCAGGGTAGACACGAGTTGCACCATCCGAGCATGATAGCGTACCCAGCGCAATGTGGCCGCCCCTTTATCCGCACGACGCGGAAGCATTGTTTGCCCCCATATCCGTGCAGCGCGGTTACATCGTCCCCCCCGTAAGACTTTTCCACCGGAGTTCGTCATGCAGTTGACCAAAGACCTTACCGCCATCGTCACGGGCGGTGCTTCCGGCCTCGGCGGTGCAACGGCCGAAGCGCTCGCCGCGCGCGGCGTCAAGGTCGCCATCTTCGATCTCAACGAACAGGCGGGTGCGGCGCACGCGGCCAAGATCGGCGGCCGCTTCTACACTTGCGACGTCAGCAGCGAGGCCAGCATCGATACTGCGTTCGCCGCCGCTCGCCGCGATCTCGGGCCCGAGCGCATCCTGGTCAATTGCGCCGGCATCGGCACCTCAAAGCGCATCACGAAACGCAACAAGGAAACCGGCGCGTTTGAGCCGCACGACCTCGCCAGCTTTGCGCGCACGATCCAGATCAATCTCGTTGGCACTTTCCTGATGATTTCGCGGGCGGCGGCCGGCATGCAGGCGCTTTCACCCATCACCGACGACGGCGAGCGCGGCGTCATCATCAATACCGCGTCGGTGGCGGCGACCGACGGCCAGATCGGCCAAGTGGCGTATGCCGCGTCCAAGGGCGGCGTGCTCGGCATGACCTTGCCCATCGCCCGCGATCTCGCCCAGTCCGGCATCCGCGTCTGCACCATCATGCCCGGCCTGTTCAACACGCCGATGGTGGCGTCGCTGCCCGACGACGCCAAGCGCTCACTGGCTGCGTCCGTTCCGTTCCCCGCGCGACTGGGCGCACCGGCTGAGTATGCAAGTCTTGCATGTCACATCTGCGAAAACAGCATGCTGAACGGTGAAAGCATTCGTCTGGACGGTGCAATCCGCATGGCACCCCGCTAACTCCGGGATGCCCGCGCGCGACGGCGCTGCTTTAACCGGACGCGTACACCGTAACGTTCACCTCGTCGTGCGATCGCCAGTTGGCACGCGAGCCCAGCTCACGTAAGACGCGCGGAGTGTACGAGTTGCTTCAGCGACCCTGGGGGAGGGTGCGTTGATTGTAACTTATGTAATTGCGTAACCGGACAATCCCCATGCCACGACTGGATCAAAGGCTTGCCGACCTCTGGCTGAGCCGCTACCGCCTGCGAGCCGCCACGCCGACCCTTTTTGCGACTGCCGCCATGACCATCCTCGGCCTGCTGATCGTCCTTGCACCGCAGCACCGTGCATCGCCGGTCATGGCGACGGTATCACCAAGCCGCGATGTTGCGCGACCCGCGCTGCCATCGGCGACGGTCTGGCTCAATCGCCCGGCGGGGAGCTGGGTGCCGACCGAAAGCGAGTGGGGACAGCAACTGAGTAGCCCGTCCTATTGGGCCGATCGCAGATCCAAAAGCAACAGTGCCTCGACATCATCAGCTTCCGAACGCAGCGGGCTGACAAGTGCCACGGCTCCATGGAGCTGGCCGCGATCAGATCACTTGAGCATGCCCATGCGCCCCCAACGCGGCTTTGACAGCGACGATGCGACAGCCGGCGACGAAGGCAGCGGAAAAACCTACCGCACCATGTGCGTGCGCCTGTGTGACGGCTATTACTGGCCCATCAACTACGCCGTCACCAAGGACAAGTTCGCCGATGACGCGTCGACCTGCGCCCGCACCTGCGGCGGGCCGGGCGACGCCAAGCTGTTCAGCTACCGCAATCCCGGCGGCGAGATCGACGATATGGAGGACAGCGACGGGCGCGCCTACAAAAAGTTGCAGACGGCGTTTCTCTTCAAAACCAAGTACGAGCCGTCGTGCAAGTGTCGCGCCCACCCTTGGGAAGAAACCTCGGCCGACAGGCACAAGGCTTATGCCCTCGTGCAGCAGGCGCAGAAGGGCAATAAGGCAGCCAGCGTCGAGTTGAAGGAATTGCGCATCAAGCTGCAAGGCGTCGCCAAGGCCGCCGCCAAGCAGAAGGCCGCCGACGCCAAGGCTGCTGCCAAAAACAAATCGGCATCCGTTTCGCCCGTTAAATCCGCCGCTAGCGCGGCCGATACCCCGCCATCGACTGCGCCAACCCCAACATCTCCGGCGGCGGCTCTCATCCCGCGCGGCGCGCCCCGGCGAACCGGTTATTTCAAGTCTGTTCCAGCAACGCGCGCCGCGCTCGCTTCCGAGCCGGCGTCCGCGCCGCTGCCGCCCTGGGCCGCAACCGCCGCCACCGCCAGCGTCGTCATCTTGCGCTATGGAGCAACGCCGCCGCGCGAGGTGCAGGTCCGCTCGACCTGGCGCGCCTCGCGTTCCGAACTCACCGACGGCCAACCCCTCCGCCGCTGATTTTTCCGCCTCGCCCAGGACACATCCTGGCCCGGATCAGACGTGCCAACCAATATGACACGACCGTTCAGAGAATTTTTGTAAAGTTCAAGCATAACCAATGCATTGGCCGCTCGTGGCTGGTGCGCGCCTTGCGGTCTGGCTCTGCCCCGGCCCCGCGATCGGACCGGCTGCGACGGGCACTTCGTTCACCGCTGCGGCCGGCACCCCATGCAATTTCCATCTTTTCAGCCTACGGTCGGACCTTGCCGGTTGCTTCGAGCGGCCCGGCAGCTGGCGATTTCCATCGTGCTGCTGCAGCCCGCCCCGGCGATGGCGCAGGGCCTGCTCGACCAGTTGTTCGGCATTGGTGCCGCCAAGCCCCAGCCGTCCATCGCCGTGCGCCCGCCGCAAGCACGTGGCAGCGCCACCGCCGCCGACATCTTTCCACAAGACCGGCTGCCGCCCACAGCCCCCAATGCCGGCGACGGCCAAGGCAGCACTTACCGCACCGTCTGCGTACGCCTGTGCGACGGCTTCTTCGTGCCCATGAGCTTCGCCACCCGGCGTGAAAATTTCCAACTCGATCAGGCCAAGTGCAGCGCCACCTGCGGCGGTGACGCGCGACTGTTCTTTCATCGCAACCCTGGTGCCGCGATCGAAGATGCCACTGACATGACCGGACACGCCTACAGCCGACTGCCCAACGCCTTCAAATTCCGCAAAACCCGTGTTGAGGGATGCGCCTGCCGGCCACCGCCCTGGTCCGAAACCGAATTAGCGCGTCATCAGAGTTACGCCGCCGCGTCCACCGTGCCGTTGCCTGCCTCCCCCGGACGCGCCGCCACGTCCATCAAGCTGGCCGCCGCCGACCGCGCCCCAGCCAACCCGGCCAAACCGGTTGCTGCCACCCTTTCGCAAGCCGCCAAACTCACGTCGCGGACCCGCCAGCCACCCGCACAACCGAACGGCCAAATGGTCGCGCTGCCCCGCACTAAGCCGGCCGGCCCGTCGAAAACACTGGTTGCCGCACGGACCTCGAGCCCAGCCGGCGGCTTATTCGGTTTCGGACCCACGTCCGGTATGGGGCTGGGCACCAAACCCAAATACCTTTGGCCCGGCGATTGATTTCAGGGCTGCGCCGCAGCCGCATCCATAAACCCAGCCAGTTCGAAATCCAGCGCCGTCAGTCCGCCGGCGTCGTGCGTCTGCAGCGTCACCTCGACCCGCGAATACACATTGAACCATTCGGGATGATGATTGATCTGCTCGGCCTTCAGCGCCACCCGGCTCATAAATCCGAACGCGGCGTTGAAATCGGCGAATTTGTAAGTCTTGCTGATCGCCTCACGGCCGTCCACCCGGTGCCACCCCTGCAGCCGCAATAAGCCCGCGCCAATTTCGCTATCGTCCAGACGTCTTGGTTTTATCGCCATCGGCTTGTTCTCCACGGTGCAACGCGCCACTGTCGATCCATCGGCCCCGACGACACTGCGGCACGCGTCAGCTTCAGTCCAGCAGCAGCCGCCGCGCCCTTTCCAGGTCTTCCGGCGTATCCACGCCGAGCGGCACCGTCTCGACCACCATTACGTCGATCCGCATGCCGTTTTCCAGCGCCCGCAATTGCTCGAGCCGTTCCCGCCGCTCCAACGGCGACGGCGGCAGGTTCACAAATCGTTCCAGCGCCGCCCGCCGATAGCCATAGATTCCGATGTGGTGGTACAGCGGGCCTTCGCCAGTGGGTGCGGTGGCACGCGTAAAATACAGCGCGCGCAGCCGACGCGGCACGCGGACGTCGTCGCACGGTGTGCCGGTGATCTCGTCTACCGGCGTGCCCACCGCCTTGACCACATTCGGGTTACTGCGTTCGGAGGCCTCGCGAATTTCAGCGGCCAGCGTCGCGATATCGACCACCGCGTTGCGCAGCGGTGCTAAGCAATCCTTGATCAACCTTGGCTCCAGCGTCGGCAGGTCGCCTTGCAGGTTGACGATGAATTCTATCTCGCCGCCCGGATCGATTGCGCCCAGCGCCTCGTGGATGCGATCGGAGCCGGTGCTGTGGGTATCCCGCGTCATTACCGCTTCCCCGCCGACCGCCGCGATGACAGACGCGATATCGGCACTGTCCGTGGCGACGATGACGCGGCCGATATCGGCCGCCACCGCGCGCCGCCACACATGCACGATCATCGGCGTTCCCCCGATATCGGCCAACGGCTTGTCGGGCAGCCGCGTCGCCTTCAGCCGCGCGGGTATGGCAACCAGGGTTTTCCGCACCATCGCTCTCCTCGGGGGCCGTCAGGGCACCGACCGGTGACAATTCGCCTCGGGTCGGCACGACATAACCTAACCTACGGCTGTTGCAAGCCCGGGGTGGAACCGTATATTTCCGCCGAGCAGATCGCTTGCGGTGCCAGCCGCGGCGCGTGGTGGGGCGAGGCATCGAAACCTTCGACAAGCCTCGATCGGGCAGGGGACGGCGAAAGTCAGCACATGAGCAATTCCGACAAACTCAATAACATCGCGATGTCCGTATTGGCGGCAGCGCTGTTCGCTTTCGGCGGCAAGACGATGCTCGACATCGTCGGGCGTACGCATGCGCCGGAAAAACCGAGCTATGCCCTGCCGGTCAGCAAGAGCGAGGGTGCCACCGCCAGCGCCGGGGCTGAAGCCTTCAGTTTCGCCAAGGTCTCGCAATTGTTGCCGAAGGCCAACGCCGACGCGGGCGCCGACACGTTCAAGAAATGCGCGGCCTGCCACACCGATGCCAGCGGCGCGCCGAACAAGGTCGGCCCGAACTTGTGGGGCGTCATCAACCGGCCCGTCGCCAAGCATGAAGGCTTTGCCTATTCCGACGCGATGAAAGCTAAGACCGGCAACTGGACCTGGGACGCCCTTGCCACCTATCTGCACGATCCGCGCGAGACGGTGCCCGGCAACAAGATGGCCTTCGCCGGCATTACCGATGATGCCGATCTGGCTGACCTGCTGGTCTACTTGCGCAAACAGTCGGACAAGCCGGCCGATTTGCCAGTACCGGCTGCGGCCCCCGCTCCGGCACCAGCACCGGCTGCCAAGTAACCGCCGGCAATACAAACGAGCAGCTCGTTAGATCTGTTACACCGCCAGCCTTCCGCCTGCGTTGTCATTTCGTGCGAGGTATCCTTCGCGCGGAGAGCCGGGATCTTACCCGCACGCCGGTTTGGCAAAAAACTGTTGTCGCCAAGGGCCGATCGAAATTTTTTCGCTCCACTCAGCCCTGCACTTCGGTGCGGGGCTTTTTTGTGCGGATTCTGGTCGAACTGGCACCAAACACCGCCGTCATGAAAAACTTGTAACTGGAAATCGATGCGTGCGTGCAACATGCTAAGGACATAACGGTTATGCAATATGGCCGGAACGGTGGAGACACGTACATGGGCAGACCTGCCATGCTGAAACTGGCGGCGTTGGTTGCTGTCGGAGCGATCGGTTGGTTATTGCCTGTGGGCTGTGCGGTCGCAGCCGACACGCGGCATTATGCGGTGTCGCTCGTCGGTGATCCGAAAGAGGGTCCCGAATTCAAGACCTTCGGCTGGGTCAATCCCGATGCTCCCAAGGGCGGCCGTGTCAGACAGTTCGCCAACGGCAGCTACGACAGCCTCAATCAATTTCCCGCTCAAGGCCAACCCGCCAGCGGTTTGACGCTGATCTACGACCTGTTGTTCGCGCGCAGCCCCGATGAAGCCGCGACCGGGTATGGCCTGATCGCCGAGTGGCTGTCCTATCCCGCCGACTACAGCTCCGTGACATTCGGCTTGCGCGCCATCGCCCGCTTCAACGACGGCACGCCAATCACGCCGGAAGACGTCGTGTTCTCGCTCGACGCGCTCAAGAAAGCGTCCCCGCTCTATTCGACCTATTACAAGCACGTGATCAAAGCCGAAAAGACCGGCCCGCTCGAAGTCCGCTTCGAATTCGACGTCAAGGACAATCGCGAACTGCCGCAGATCGTTTCGGAACTGCCGATATTGCCGAAGTTCTGGTGGGAGGCAAAGGCTGCGTCCGGCGAGCCACGCGACATCATGAAGTCATCGCTGGAAGTGCCACTTGGCTCAGGTCCCTACAAGATCAAGTCGTTCGAACCCGGCCGCTCGATCGTCTACGAACGCGTCGCCAACTGGTGGGCCAAGGATCTGCCGGTATCGAAAGGCCAATGGAACTTCGACGAAATCGACATCGCCTATTATCGCGATCGGATCGCGCCGTTTGAAAGTTTCAAGCGCGGCGATCTCGATTATTGGGCCGAACCGTCAGCAAAGAATTGGGCCACCGAATACGAGTTCGACGCCGTGCGGAAAGGCTTCATCAAAAAGGAATCGATCCCCGTCAAGCGTGTCGCCGCCATGCAGTCGTTCGTCATGAACCTCAGACGCAAAGTCTTCCAGGACGTGCGTGTGCGGCACGCCTTCAATCTCGCTTTCGATTTCGACTGGGCCAACAAAAACCTGTTTTTCGGTCAGTACACCCGCCTCAACAGCTACTTCGACAATTCCGAACTTGCCGCACGTGGCTTGCCGGAGGGCCGCGAGCTTGAAATTCTCAACGAGGTGAAGGCTGATTTGCCCGCAGAGGTCTTCACGACCGAGTTCAAACCGCCGGAAGGGGACGCCCGGCACAATTTGGCGGCGGCATCAAAATTGCTGACCGAAGCTGGCTACGTCAACAAAGGTGGCGTTCTGGTCAACGCGGCCGGCCAAGCGCTGGCGTTCGAATTCCTGCTCGACGATCCGTCGCTCGACCGCGTCATACAGCCTTATGCGCAAGCGCTTCAGAAGCTCGGCGTCAAGGTGTCGATCCGCCAGGTCGACAGCGCTCAATACGAGCGTCGCATTCTCGACTTCGACTACGACATGATCTTCGGCCAGTTCGCGCAGTCGGAGAGCCCCGGCAACGAACAGCGCGAATTCTTCGGCACGTCCACCGTCGATGTCCGTGGCAGCCACAACAGCGCCGGCATTGCCAATAAGGCCGTCGACGCCATTATCGAGAAAGTGATCTTCGCCACAAACCGTGCCGACCTGGTGGCAGCCACCCGTGCGCTCGACCGCACGCTGCTGTGGAACTATTACGTTGTGCCGACCTGGTATCGATCGGCGGAATGGGTTGCCTCGTGGGACAAATTCGGTCGCCCACCGACGCTGCCCG
Source organism: Hyphomicrobiaceae bacterium (assembly GCA_025350265.1). Classification (GTDB taxonomy): domain Bacteria; phylum Pseudomonadota; class Alphaproteobacteria; order Rhizobiales; family Hyphomicrobiaceae; genus JABFRJ01. The sequence goes on from JANXYD010000418.1 coordinate 12,536, forward strand.
CCCGCGCCGTCAGCTTCCTGCAGACTTGGTGGCTCGACGCCGACAAAGCCAAGGCATTGGCCGCGCGCAGTCAATGACTGCGGCGATGACACTTACAACGAGAGAGGTTGAGTATGCAGAGATCGCGGCGGCATGGATGGGTCCGACTGGCACTCGCTGGTGCGCTCGGCGTGTTGGCCGCCGCCCCCGCCTCGGCTGAGCCACGCCATGGCCTCGCAGTCTTTGGTGATCTCAAATACAAACCCGGTTTCGCCCACTTCGACTACGTCAATCCCGATGCACCGAAAGGCGGCAAACTCGTCACCATCGGCACCCAGGCGCTCGATACCTTCGACAGCTTCAATGCCGTCATTCTCAAGGGTGATAGCGCGCAGGGCATCCTCGAGCTGGTCTATGATTCATTGATGGCGCGCGCCACCGATGAACCCGATTCGATGTACGGTCTGCTGGCCGAAAGCGCCGACGTTGCAGCCGACAAACGCTCCGTCACGTTCAAGCTTCGCCCGGAAGCCAAGTTCGCCGACGGCACGCCCGTCACCGCCGAAGACTGCGCGTTTTCCTTCACAGCGCTGAAAACGAAGGGGCATCCGATGTACGGCAGCCTGCTTCGCAACGTACAAACGGCAATCGCGCTCGACACCCACACCATCCGCTACACGTTTGCAGGTGACGAACTGCGCGACCTGCCGGAGGTGGTGGCGTCCATGCCGGTGTTGCCGAAAGCGTTCTACGATGTGCATCCTCTCGAGGAGACGTGGCTGCATCCACCGCTGGGTTCTGGCCCCTACAAGATCGGTGCCTATAACCAAGGCACATCGGTCTCCTTCGTGCGGCGCCCGGATTATTGGGCCAAAGACCTCAACGTCATGCGCGGCCGCTATAACTTCGACGAGATCCGCTACGATTATTTCCGCCTGCGCACCGCAGGCGTGCAGGCGCTGAAGGCCGGCAGCATCGACCTGCGCGAGGAATTCACCTCCAAGGAATGGGCCACCGGCTACGATATTCCGGCGGTCCGTGAAAAGCGCTTGTTGATGGCAACCCTTGCCGATCACAACCCGACCGGCACGCAGGGCTATTGGATCAATACGCGGCGGGCGAAATTCGCCGACCCACGTGTGCGGCTGGCGCTTGGCAACGCATTTGATTTTGAATGGGCCAACAAGAACCTGTTCTTCAACGCCTACAAGCGCACGCACAGCTATTTCGAGAATTCGACACTCAAGGCGTCTGGTGCGCCATCGGCCGAGGAGCTGGCGCTGCTCGAACCGTTTCGTGCGACCCTGCCGCCTGAAGTTTTCGATAGCGCCTATGTGCCCGCCGTTTCCGATGGCAGCGGCTCCGATCGAAAAATGATGGCTGAGAGCGCGCGCCTGCTCACCTTAGCCGGTTACGTCCTGAAGGACGGCAAGCGGGTGATGCCGAATGGCCAACCTTTCGACATCGAGTTTCTGATCAGCGATCCCTCCAGCACGCGCATTCTTGGTGGCTTCGTCGCCAATCTGGAGCACCTCGGCGTCACAGTCACTGTCCGCCAGGTCGACGAAGCGCAATATCTGCGCCGCTCCAAGTCGTTCGACTACGACATCGTCGGTTCGCGTTTCTCCATGCAGATGATCCCCGGAGCCGAACTGAAGAATTTCTTCGGGAGCGAGGCCGCCGCCAGCGAGGGCAGCTTCAATTTGTCCGGCATCAAAGATCCGGTCATCGACGCGTTGATCACGACAGTTGCGACGGCCGAGACCCGCGAGGCGCTGCAAATTGCAGGCCGTACCCTCGACCGGGCGCTGCGCGCTGGATACTACTGGGTACCCAACTGGTACAAGGGTACCCACACCATCGCGTACTGGGACAAGTTCGATGCGCCGGCGAAAGCTCCGTTGTATGCGACCGGCATTCTCGATACGTGGTGGTACGACCGCGACAAAGCTGCAAAACTTGTCACCAACTGACCTCACACAAGCGAGCGACCAACGATGGCCGCCTACCTCTTCAAACGCTTTCTGCTGATTTTTCCGACCCTGCTCGGCATCATGACGATCAGCTTCATCATCATTCAATTCGCGCCCGGCGGCCCCATCGAACGCATCATCGCGCAGGTGCAAGGGACTGAAGTATCGTCGGGCGATCGCGTCGGCGGCGGCGGCAGCGGCGATGGCATGGGCGGGCGCAGCGCCGGCTCGGCGCTAGGTGCGGAAAGCTCGAAATATCGCGGTGCGCAGGGGCTCGATCCGGCGTTCATCAAAAGCCTCGAAAAGCAATTCGGCTTCGACAAACCCGCCCACGAGCGGTTTTTGCTGATGTTGAAGAACTATGCGCTGTTCGACTTCGGCAAAAGCTACTTCCGCGATGTATCAGTGCTGCAGCTGATCCGCGAAAAGATGCCCGTGTCGATTTCACTCGGCATCTGGATGACGCTCGCCACGTATCTGTTGTCGATCCCGCTGGGCATCCGCAAGGCCGTGCACGACGGCGAGAAGTTCGACACCTGGACCTCCGGCGTGCTGGTGGTCGGCTATGCGCTGCCGGGCTTCCTCGTCGGCGTGTTGCTGCTCGTCGTGTTCGCCGGCGGCTCGTTCTTCCAGTGGTTTCCGTTGCGCGGCCTCACATCCGACAACTGGGCGACGCTGTCGTGGTTCGGCAAGGCCAAGGATTATGCCTGGCATCTCGTATTGCCGCTGACCGCCCTCGCGCTCGCCTCCTTCACCACCATGACGTTTCTCACCAAGAACGCCTTCCTCGACGAGATTCGCAAACAATATGTCGTTACCGCGCGCGCCAAGGGCCTCACCGATCGGCGGGTGCTCTATGGCCATGTCTTTCGCAATGCGATGCTGCTCGTCATCGCCGGCTTCCCCGGTGCGTTCGTCAGCGCGTTCTTTTCCGGGTCGCTGCTGATCGAAAAGATCTTTTCGCTCGACGGTTTGGGTTTTCTCGGTTGGGACAGCCTGATCAATCGCGATTATCCCGTGACGTTCGCGACCCTTTATATCTTCTCGCTGATGGGCCTGGTGGTGAAGTTGCTGTCGGATTTCATTTGCACCTTGATCGATCCTCGCATCGATTTTGAATCCCGCGAGGTATGACCGTGGACGTCCAACTCGCGCCAGTTCCCCGCACCGATCAGCACAATTCGGCACTCGACCGGCTGCCGCCGATCGCCGAAACGAACTTTGCCCCGCCGCCGGAAACATGGCGGAAGCTGAGCCCGATCAACCGCCGCCGTTGGCATAATTTCAAATCCAACAAACGTGGCTATTACAGCCTCATCCTGTTTGCGACCATGTTCGGGTTGAGCCTGTTCGCCGAGATCCTCGCCAACGACAAGCCGATCTTCGCATCCTACAAGGGCGAATGGCTGATGCCGGTGCTGGTCAACTACCCCGAGGAGAAGTTCGGCGGTTTCCTCGCCATCACCGACTACAAGGACCCGGTGATCCACGACGAGATCAACGCCCACGGCTGGATGCTCTGGCCGCCGATCCGTTATTCCTATTCGTCGATCAACAAAGACACTCCGCACACCAAATCGACGTTGGGCGCATGCCTGGCGTTCCCCGATCCGCCGCCGTGGGCCTCCAGCGCAAAACTCTGCGATGCACCTGCCGATCAGCTGCAGCGCTTCAACACGCTCGGCAATCGCAATTGGCTCGGCACCGACGATCAAGGCCGCGACGTGCTCGCGCGGCTGATTTACGGCTTTCGCATCTCGGTGTTGTTCGGTTTGATTCTCACCACGCTGTCGACGATTCTCGGCGTCACGGCGGGCGCGGTGCAAGGGTATTTCGGCGGCAAGATCGATATCCTGTTCCAGCGCTTCATGGAAATCTGGGCGTCTATCCCGACGCTGTACGTGCTGATCATCATTTCATCGGTCCTGCCGTCGGGCTTCTGGGTGTTGCTCGGCATTCTCGTGCTGTTTGAGTGGGTGCATCTGGTCAATCTCGTGCGCGCCGAGTTCCTGCGCGGGCGCAATCTCGAATATGTGACTGCCGCCCGCGCGCTCGGGCTTTCCAACGTCAAGATCATGTACAAGCACATCCTGCCCAACGCCGCGATCGCGACGTTGACGTTCGTGCCATTCATGCTTTCCGGCGCGATCACGGCGCTGACGTCGCTCGACTTCCTCGGGCTCGGCCTGCCGCCGGGTTCGCCCTCGCTCGGCGAGTTGGCGCAACAGGCCTACTCCAACCTGCAGGCGCCATGGCTCGGCATCGCCGCGTTCTTTTCCATCGCCTCGCTGCTCAGCTTGCTGATCTTCATCGGCGAAGGCGTGCGCGACGCGCTCGATCCCAGAAAGACCTTCAGATGACCGACCAGGTAGTGCTCGCGCCGGTCGCAGGCCTCACCGCCGCGCAGAACGCCTCGGCCCTGCGCGAGGCCAATACGCTCGTCCGGGTGCGCGATCTGCAGGTGGCTTTCGGCCACGGCACGCAGCAGACGCTCGCCGTCAAGGGCATCTCGTTCTCGATCGCCAAAGGCGAGACGGTCGCGTTGGTGGGCGAAAGTGGGTCCGGCAAGACGGTATCGGCGATGTCGATCTTGAAGCTGCTGCCCTACCCCGCGGCATCGCACCCGACCGGCGAGATCTTCTTCGAAGGCACCGATCTTCTGCATGCGCCGGAAACGGCGATGCGCGCCATCCGCGGCCATCGCATCTCCGTCATCTTTCAAGAGCCGATGACCTCGCTCAATCCGCTGCAGACGATCGAGACCCAAGTCACCGAAATCGTCAAATTGCACCAAGGCCTCGATGACGCCGCAGCGCGTGCCAAGATGCTTGTGCTGCTCAAGCGGGTCGGCATTCCCGAGCCGGAGAAGCGGCTGAGTGCCTACCCGCATCAGCTCTCCGGCGGCCAACGGCAGCGCGTCATGATCGCCATGGCGTTAGCCAACGAGCCGGACCTGCTGATCGCCGACGAGCCCACCACCGCCCTCGACGTCACGATCCAGGCGCAAATCCTCGAACTGCTCGCCGAACTCAAGGCCGAAACCGGCATGGCGATGCTGCTGATCACGCACGACCTCAACATCGTCCGCAAGCTTGCCGAACGCGTCTACGTCATGCGCCATGGCCAGATCGTCGAAACTGGATACACCGAGCAGATATTCTCCGATCCCAAAAATGCCTACACGCGCATGCTCATTTCATCCGAGCCGAAAGGGCGCGCGCCCGATCCACAGCCTGACGCGAAAATCATGGTCGAGGCCGACAACCTGAAAGTCTGGTTTCCCATCAAGCACGGCCTGTTGCGCCGCACCGTCGACCATATCAAGGCCGTCGACGGCATCTCGTTCAAACTCCGGCAGGGTGAAACCATCGGTGTGGTGGGCGAATCCGGCTCCGGCAAGACGACGCTGGGGCTCGCGGTGCTGCGACTGGTGGCCTCGCAAGGGCCGATCCTGTACATGGGCCGCCGGCTCGACGGACTCGACAGCAGCGCCATGCGTCCGCTTCGGCGCGACATGCAGATCGTGTTCCAGGATCCCTACGGCGCGCTGTCGCCGCGCCTGTCCATCGGCCAGATCATCGAGGAGGGGCTGACAATCCAATACCCCGGGCTGGCGGCCACATCGCGACGCCTGAAGGTCGCCGAAGCGCTCGAAACCGTCGGGCTTCCCGGTGACGCACAGGATCGTTATCCGCACGAGTTTTCCGGCGGCCAGCGCCAGCGCATCGCAATTGCGCGCGCGATGGTGCTGGAGCCGAAATTCATCATGCTCGACGAACCGACCAGCGCGCTTGATCGCAGCGTGCAGGCGCAAATCGTCGACCTCCTGCGCAATCTGCAGCAGGAGCGCGGATTGTCCTACCTGTTCATCAGCCACGACTTGCGCGTCGTGCGCGCGCTCGCCAACTACATCATCGTCATGAAAAGCGGCCGCATCGTTGAACAAGGGCCGGCCGACGCGATCTTCGATCACCCGGAGCAGCCCTACACCAAGGCGTTGCTGGCTGCGGCTTTCGATCTTCGCTCAGTGCAGCGTGAGTCGGTTGCGTCGTGACACTCCTGTTGGCGATCGAGAGCGGAGGCGACAACTGGTCGACTGAGCGCTGGCGCAGCCACTTTGCCGACGCACTTCCCGGCCGCCGCATCGTCGTGCACGGTGCCGATGCCTATCGACCCGGCGATGTCCGCTTCGCCGCCGTGTGGAAACCGCCGCATGGGTTATTGGCGACGCTGCCGCGTCTCGAAGTGATGTTCAATCTCGGTGCGGGCGTCGATGCGCTGCTGGCTGATCTGAGCTTGCCGGCTGTGCCCCTCGTACGCGTGATCAATGCCGACCTGGCCCAGCGCATGACCGAATACGTCACACTGCACGTGCTGCTGCATCACCGTCGATTGCCTACTCTGATACACGCTCAATCGCTGTGCCAGTGGGCACCGAAAACGCAATGGGCGGCCAGCGCCGTCCGCGTCGGCATCCTCGGCTTCGGCGCACTCGGACAGGATGCGGGCGAGGTCCTGGTGCGGCTCGGCTTTAAGGTGGCCGGTTTCACCCGTTCGCCAAAATACGACGCATCGCGCCCGCCGGACGGCATCGAAATGTTCGCGGGTGCCGCACGGTTGCCAGCATTTCTCGCGCGCACCGATATCCTCGTGGTGCTGACGCCGCTGACGTCTGAGACACGCGGCATGCTCGACCGCCGCCTCTTTTCGCAACTCGCCCGCGATGGCGTGCTGGGTGCGCCGGTGCTGATCAACGCCGGGCGCGGCGGCTTGCAGGTGGAGGCCGATATTCTTGCCTGTCTCGACGACGGCACGCTGGGCGCGGCTTCGCTCGATGTCTTCGAGCGCGAGCCGTTGCCCGTTGATTCGCCGCTTTGGACCCACCCCAATGTCATCGTCACCCCACATAACGCAGCCGATAGCGATCCTGCGTCCATCGCCCTGGACATCGCCGGTCAAATCATCGACTACGAGCGCGGTGGAAAATTGCAGCACACGGTGCAGCGCGAACTAGGCTATTAGTCCGCGCGCCGATATTGCAGTTTCAGAGAACGCCCCGATGATACAGCCGCAAGACGTTTTCAATCGCGAATACGATGCCACTACAGCCGCATTGGACGTGTGGGCCGCAACCCTGGCCGACGTCGCCTCAATCGAACGCGAAAAGACGCCAACCTACTGGCGGCTTTCGATGCGCCCGTCGGAACCCAACGCCTGCGCGGTCGAACTGATGTTGTCGCGCAACCAGACCTACGATTTGGAACTCGCCAACGTCGCGCTCACCAACGAGCCAGTGCTGGATTTTTCGCTGTTTCGCCAACTGCTCGATGCCATCGTCGGCGGGAGTGTGATCAGCCGCAGCTGGTCGGCGCAAGCAACAGGTACGGAACTCATGCGCGAGGCGGTCGTTCCGTTGGCTGACGGGCACGACTGGCTGATCCGGCGCATCCTGCATGCGGGCACCGCACCGACCGAACTCTCGGCCCTCGCCAGCGATCACGTTTTCCTGCCGTACCGCCGCGCATAACGAATGTTCTGGCGATCTTACTGCGAGCCCGCTCAGCGACGGACGCCCGGCGATTCCAACGGCAGATCCTTGGCGCGCCACGCGAGATAAAGTTCCAGGGCCACATAGTCGGGACTGCCGAAGTCGAGGATCTCCGCGCGCACGCCCAGGCTGCACGCCCGCAAGCGGCGATGCAGCGAACCCAGCGTCTGCCACTCGAGCCGATACCCCGGCCAGCCGCCGGTCTGGCCCTGGCTGATCGTATCACCCCGCAACTTCGCACCGACGCTGTCATCGTGACATTGCGCGCACGACAGGTTCAATTGGCCTTGCCGCGTTGTGAAAAAGGTGCGGCCGCTGTTGAAATAAGCAGCCGCCGGCCCATCGATCTGCACGTCGCGCGGCAGCCCCCGCGATTGAACGCTCAGGTACGCGGTCAGCGACAGCAAATCCTGGCTCTCGTACGCCAGCGGAGGCGCGTGTTGATGCTCGACGAGGCACTTGTTGATGCGAGCTTCGATATTGAGCAAGGCCCCCGTGGCAGGATCGACCTTAGGATATCCAGCAGCGACCCCTTTCATGCTCACCGTCGCATCACCGTGACAGCCAGCGCACGACTTGGCGTCCGCCCCCATCGGCACCGACCATAACTTCTCGCCCTGCTCGACCCACAGCATGGCCGGATTAGCTCCATCGTCCGCCTGCAACGCTTGGGTGGCCTTCGACTGGAACGTAATCCCCTGCCGTGGCACCGCCGGACGCGACGCTGCCCCCGGCGCGTCCTCAGCGCGGACCGCATGCAAAAGCCCAGGCATCCCGAAAATACTGCACACCAGTATAACCGCCGCGATCCCGGCCGCCGTCTCGATTGCCGATGGCATCCGCTGCCGCATCGATCAGGTCACCGTCAGTGTGCGGGTCTCGGTGGTGGTGACGCCGGCCAGGTCCGTCCACGCAAACACCAGATCGCCGGTCGTCGTGGCGATCGTCGTGAACGCGATGTACGGATTGGCCGACACGCCGGTGAACATCTCCGCACTGAAAATCTCTGCGCCATCGTACGTCACGGTCAGCCCGGCGATGATGTCGCGTGGCACGATCTTGCCCGCCGAATCGCGCCGATAGCCGGTTTCCATGTCGTGCTGGATCAGCGTCTTGATGTCGATGATCACGCCGCGTGTTGCCGTTTTAGGCATCGAAATGCGCGTCGGCCGCTTCATGTCAGGCATGACTTGCTTCCTCCTGCAACCGTCGTCAACCACCATCCAGGCACGCCGACAGCGTCACCAGCACCGGCGCTGTACCGGCCCACACAGTGCCGTCGCTCATCTCGGCGAGCGCATGCACCGCCTGCGTCGTCGCCAACCGAATATTGCTCTGCACTCGCGCCCGGCCCGCGCGTGGCCCGAGGTGGAAACGCGCGATATTGGCCAATGGGTTCTTCTCGGCCACGATATGGATCGTGGTGACGTGATCGGCAGCGGTCATGGGGCTCTCGACTTCCACCGTCATCGACACGACGTTGCCGTTTTCAGCCAACTCCGGCAGCGTGAGTTTGACGCGACCGTGCGTGATCGTCCGACCCTTGGCGATTGTCTTGATGGCCGCTTCGGCGTCGCCGTCATCGACGTAGGCAGAGCCCGCCGCCACGGCCGACGATGATGCGAGCGCCAGCGCGCCTGCGGCCACTGTCGCGGCTCCACCGATCATAATATCACGCCGGCTTGGCTCGACCATTGCGAGAGCGCGTATTGCGTTCGTTGCAGGGCTGATCATCGGCACTCCCGGTCATCGACACTTACTGTTTGAGAGAAACCAGATAGGCCACCACATCTTCGATCGCACTGGCGGACAGCACAGGCAGGCCTTTGAACCGTGCCGCCACCCGCGTGAGATCGTCAACCCGATAAAATGGGGGCATCATGGTTGCGGGATTGAGCCGGCTTTGATCGACCACGCGCAGCCTGATCTGCGCCTCGCCGAGGCGGCCACCCACACCCCTGAGGTCAGGCCCGATATTGCCTTGAAACGTTTCCGCAGGCACCGGCACCTGATGGCAGATCAGGCAATTGCCGACCGCACGGTCGAGCACGATCGCGCGACCGCGCACGGCATCCCCCGGCAAGCCCGTCAACGACACGGGGATCGTATCGCCCACCACCACTATCTCGGACGGCGCGACGATACCCGGTTGCCCTTCGCCGGCACGCCCAGCCGACAGCTGCGACGCCAGCACGCAGCAGACCGCGATCGAACCGGCACACACCACGGGAATGCGCATCAGGCCTCCTGAACGGACCTGATAAATAGTCATTGCCCGGCGATCGGCAAGCAGAAACGAGGGTGCGCCAACCCAATCGCGCGCCGGTATCGATTATCAGGAACAACTCAACTCGCTGCTCAACGGCTCATGCCAAACAACGCGGCCCCGAGCGGGCGTTCGTCGACGCGGCCCAAGCGTGGCGTTCGGCTCGGCAGACCATTGGCAACCTCGTCGAACGCCAGTGCGAAGTCCTGCGACCCCGGCTTCTGCAGGCCCGATTGCATGCGCTCGTCGAGTGCCGCGAGCAACTGGGCACCGACCTTTTCGCGCACCACCGAGTTACGATAATACGCCGCTTCGGCAAAGAAATTCGCGGTTGGAACGGTGCGTCCGACCGATTGCATCATCTCGAGCCCGGTGCGCGGCCCGGCCAAATTCATCAATTCCAGCTCGGCCCCGGTCAGCGTCGTCAGCCCCGCTTCCTTGGCGGCCGTTTCTAGCAGCCCCTTCAACTTCAGGACTTGCAGCCATGGGCCGATATCGGCGTCCAGATTGATCGCGTGGATACCTTGCCCAGCCGGCGTCAGCGCAAACTTCTGATGATCGCGCCATTCGTTCGGAACTGTGCGCGCTTCACGCAGCATGGCGCGCAAAATATCGGCCTTGGCGCGGCTCGCTGGCTGTTGCATCGCCTCCAGCCGCGCGATGAAGCGCTCGCCGTGCTTGACCAGTTCGTTGACCGAATTGGCGCTCAAAAGCTGCGCGTAGCCCATCGCCGAGGAGATCGCACGCCCCTGCCTGCTCTCCGGATCGATGCCGGCCTGCATGTCGTAGGTGCCGCGTCCGCCGGTTTCGAGCGCATAGACACGGATCACCTGATCCTTGCTCAGCCCCGCGTTCAAAGCATCGGCGGCATAGCGTCGCTTGAACTCGTGTTCGCTCGCGCGCTCGGGCACGAAGCCGTAGACAGCACGCGCGTTGCCGAGGAAATCAGCCAACGCCGCCATCGGCTTGTCCGGCTCCGACGGGGGTTTGGTCTGGGTCACGCGCGCGGCGATGTCAGGCGCCAGTTGTGGACCAGTGTATTTTGGCGGCTGGTCGAGCACGTAGTCGTCGGCGATGTAGGTTTGGCGCGTTGCAAACTTGCGCCGGCGGTGATCGCGCCGTTCTTCGACCAGGGTCCAATAGACCTGCTGTTGGCGCTCGAAATCGGCGCGACTGACCAGATAATATCGATATGCGCGCAACTGCTGCGGCGTCAGCCCCGCCTCGATTTCAGGCGCGATCGTCACCGCACTCTGCGCTGGCGCAGCGCCTGGCCCCAGCGTCAAGGCGACAATGCATGCCGACAGGCCCAGCATCGCAGAACGCGCTGCTGGGCGACCGTAACAGACCAGGATTTTGCGCACACACTCTCCTCGATCTCTGCCGCATCCGTACCCAGCTACCAGATCATGGAAATCGTAAGGCCGCAGTTAACGCGGTGGTGCCCTGCGCTGACCATGGCACATCATTTCAGCGCATCGAGGCGAATACCGGCGTCGCGCATTCCAGCCCTTAACGCTGCCTCGTAAAGGACGCGCGCGTAGGCGGGGCTGGCTTCCACATTGCTCGCATTCCAGGATGCGAGCAGGTTAGGGTCGTACGTTTCCGCCAACGCGAACAGCGCATTCGGATCACCCGCCTCCGCAGTCTCCGACAGCATGGCGCGGGCCGCGAGGATATCTCCCACGGCGACGAACCGTTCGGCCACCTCGAGGATCTGCGCGGTAGTCACCAGCGCGCGCGCGTTTGGTTGGCTTGCCACCGGCATCGGCCGCTCGGTCGGCGCGACAGCCGCAAGCACGGCGGGGCGGGGCGCCGGGGCATAACTTGTGACCAGCATCGGCTGTTCGACAGGTACCCGTGCGCCGAATGCGCCGAGCCAGAACAGCAAGCCGGCCCCCGTCACGACGCATGCAGCGGCAGAGGCGCGGATCACCAACGCGCGGCGTTCCTGACGCGACGCCTCGGCGATTTCGTCGGCCTGCTTGTACCACGCCGACGGCAGCCGACCGGCGTCCGCGCTGGCCTTCGCCTTGGAATTGCGCTCCATCTTGCCACCATCGCTTTTTGCAGGCTGTACGCTCGAATTCGCCGCCACCCGATTTTTCGGTATCCCCAAGGGCTGGTTGCCGCTGTCTTGGGTCGGCATCTGAAGGATGGCGGCAAGGTCGAATTGTGCTGCCGCTGCGCGGGCACTGAGCGGCGACGGCATATAAGCCGGCATCGGGCTCGGAATGCCATCCGGACCTGATCGCAGGCGCGACAGCCCGGCGCTGTTTGTCGCGCGTTGATCAAGGTGCGGTCGTCGTGCCGATGTTGCATCGGCCTCTCGTTCACGTTCGCTCATATTGGACTTACCCCCAACGCATACAAACTCGGGCCCGGCTCGGCCGGGGTCTTCGTCGCTGCCAGGGCGTTCCGATTCTGTGAAAGCGGAACGACCCGAGCTGTCTTTTTTTGTCGCACTTCTTTTTAGTAAACGGCTTCACAACCCGGATACCCGTCCGGGGTGCATGCTTTATCCGGAAGCACTTTTGGTGTGATGATCTCCTCGTTCGTTGGAGTGTGCGGCGCGTTTGGATACGAACTTGTAAATCTCAATCACGCTGGAATTATCGGATTTTCCAGTGTCCATCTTGATCGCGACGTTCGAGACGCGGTGCAGCATACTCTGACGGACTTCGCGATCACGACACTAGAAGCACTCCAATGACGCCCAAAATCCCTCTCACGTAAAAATGGCGGTAAACCCGCTCAAATTATGGCAATGTCACATGGACAAGCCGTCGATCGATTTGCCAAACTCGGGTTTGGCCGTCAGTTTTTCGCCCGGCGTCGCATTCGCAATCAATGGCGGAACCAAGACTATTTTGGGTCGGATCATCGCATGAAAGCACCGGCGGCACTTACATCGGCGGAATGGTTTGAGGCCGAACGATCGGGCATCGACACCGCTCTCGCCCAGCCCGTTACGGTTCTACGACCCATCCAACAAAAACTGCCGCTTATTTTTTGCTCGCCGCATTCGGGCAGGGTCTATACCCCGGCATTCATCGCTCGCTCGCGGCTCGACGCACTGTCGCTCCGACGCAGTGAAGACGCCTATGTCGATCAGCTTTTTGCATCCTGCGTGGCGTTTGGTGCGCCTCTGGTGATGGCCGAGTTCCCGCGTGCCTATCTCGATGTCAACCGGGAACCCTTTGAACTTGACGCGCGGCTCCTCTGTGGCCCGCTGCCGCACGGTGCCAACACGCAGTCGGCGCGTGTAGCCGGTGGCCTCGGCACCGTGCCGCGACTGGTTGCCGATGGCGAAGACATTTATGCCGAGCGCCTGCCAGTCGACGTTGCGATGCTGCGCATCGAGCGCCTCTACCATCCCTTCCACGACGCGTTGGCTGGTTTAATCGCCGATACGCATCGCCGTTTTGGCGTCGCCATCCTTGTGGACTGTCATTCGATGCCCTCAGCCTCACCCGTTAGCGGCGCGTCACGTCGGCCACATTTCGTCATCGGCGATCGGTTCGGTACATCGTGCGCACCCGAAGTTATGCGCACCGTGACGCGAAGCCTAGCGTCGCACGGATGGGACGTGCACTCCAACCGGCCGTATGCAGGGGGATTCATTACCGAGCATTACGGGCGGCCCGCTCAGCGCATCCACGCCATCCAGGTCGAGATCAATCGTGCGCTTTACCTGAACGAGACGACCTTGGAGCGGTCCGCAGACTTTGGCGAATGCGCCAGCACGATAGAAATTTTGATTGCAGCCATCGCTGCCATGGCTGAAGTCTGGATCAGCCCCTATCGGTCCGCTGCCGAGTGATCTTATTTGTCGTCGTTCAGAAGCACCGCGACATAAACAACAAAAAAAGAGCCGTTCGCAAAACGAACGGCCCAAGTCTAGGGAGGAAACGCCCAAGGAGGGCTAGTTGAAGACGAACTTAATCATCAGCAACATGTAAACAACCTATGCTGCATCGCACAAGAAATCAAGCCTGCAATTAACCCATGCGTCACTCTGTCTAGATCGGATTGAGAGGAACGGGCGTGCCGAACGTACCCGTGAAAGAGGAGTTTTTGGGCTGAATCAGATCACTTTCAGTGGAATCCTTACGCCGCGATCTAACGTCCACTCACAAGCTGCCTCCCACTTAAAGCAAGATTGCATTGCACAAAATGCAGAGGTCGGCTTTTCATTTCTTGCGCAAACAGGTTTGATCAATGCGCACCGGCTGCGGCAAGCACTCATATGTAGTATGATGTCGTTCCTGGCTGCTCGCTATCAGTCACCCCGCAGACGCTTCGCCCTGGGACCCGCCCATGTATACTCAAGCGCTCAATGCCGACGAATCCCAGCGCGATCAGACGCTGCCGGCACCCGATGCGGCAAAGCTCGCTCGTTTTCAGGCGGTAATTGATGCCGAGGACAAGATCGAGCCAAACGATTGGATGCCCGACGCCTATCGCCGAACACTCCAGCGGCAAATTTCCCAGCACGCCCATTCCGAGATCATCGGCATGCAGCCCGAGGGCAATTGGCTGACACGTGCGCCGTCGCTTAAGCGCAAGGCGACGCTGCTCGCCAAGATCCAGGACGAAGCCGGCCACGGGCTTTATCTCTATTCCGCCGCCGAAACGCTCGGTCTCAGCCGCGAAGCGTATTGCGATCAGCTGCTCAGCGGCAAGGCGAAGTATTCGTCGATCTTCAACTATCCGACGCTGACCTGGGCCGACATGGGCGCGATCGGGTGGCTGGTCGATGGTGCCGCGATCATGAACCAGATCCCGTTGTGCCGCTGCAGTTATGGGCCCTACGCGCGCGCCATGATCCGCATCTGCAAAGAGGAAAGTTTCCACCAGCGCCAGGGCTATGAAATCATGGTGACGCTGGCGCACGGCACGCCGGCGCAGAAGGCCATGGCGCAGGATGCACTCGATCGCTTCTGGTGGCCGGTGTTGATGATGTTCGGCCCGTCCGACAAGGACAGCATGCATTCTGCCGATTCCACAAAATGGAAAATCAAGCGCTTCTCCAACGACGAGCTGCGGCAGAAATTCATCGACGCGACGATACCGCAAGGTCGGTATCTCGGGCTGACCTTCCCTGACCCCGACCTCACGTTCAACGATGCCACCGGGCACTGGGAACATGGCGTCATCGACTGGAGCGAGTTCAAGCGCGTGCTGGCGGGTGATGGCCCGTGCAATCGCCAGCGCCTCAAAGCCCGGCAGACAGCCGAAGCCGAGGGTGCCTGGGTGCGCGACGCCGCCCGCGCGTACGCTGCAAAACGCAGCCAGCGACAGGCAACTTCACAAGTCGCAGCCGAATAGCACCGGGAACCTAAAACGTGACAGAGATCGCCACCCCTTTGTGGGAAGTCTTCATCCGCAACCGTTCGGGTTTACCGCATAAACATTGCGGTTCCGTCCACGCCGCCGATGCGACGATGGCGCTGCAGGCGGCCCGCGACGTCTATACGCGGCGCGGCGAAAGCGTCTCGCTGTGGGTGGTGCCGTCGTCGGCGATCATTGCCTCCGACCCGGTCGACAGGGATGTTTTGTTCGAACCGACCGGATCAAAAATCTACCGCCATCCAACGTTCTACGACGTGCCGGATGAAGTCGGGCATATGTGAGCCCAACCCAGCGCCGTCACTCCTGGGCCTGAAACTACCGTAACGACCGAGCCAGCCATGCCCCGTGTGATCGCCGACGCCGACCTGTTCGAATTTACCTTGGCCCTTGCCGATGATGCGCTGGTACTCGGCCATCGGCTGTCGGAATGGAGCGGGCGCGGCCCGTCGCTCGAGGAAGATATCGCGCTGTCCAACCTCGGGCTTGATCTGGTCGGGCAGGCACGGCTGTTTTATACCTATGCCGGCGAACTCGACGGCAACGGCCGCGACGAAGACGATCTCGCCTACTTCCGCAACGCGGATGGCTATCGCAACCTGCTGATCGTCGAACTTGAGCCGGGCGATTTCGCCCTCACGATCGTGCGCCAATTTCTCTATGCGGCCTTCCTGCATCCCTATTTCGCCGCGCTCTGCCGCTCGACCGATGCGCGCCTCGCCGCAATCGCCGCGAAAGCCGTCAAGGAAATGGCCTATCACCTCCGTCACAGCAGCGAGTGGCTGATCCGGCTCGGTGACGGCACACCCGAGAGCCACCGCCGCGCCGTCGAAGCGCTCGATCTGCTGTGGGGCTACACCGGTGAAATGTTCGAGCCGACGACCGCCGAGCAACGCGTGGTTGCTGCCGGGATCGCTCCCGACCGCACGCAAATTCGGCAGCCATGGACGACAACGGTCGACGCCGTGCTTGCCGAGGCGACGTTGCAGCGTCCCGCACAGCGCGGCATGCAATCGGGGGGACGCCACGGCAGACATACCGAGGGCCTCGATCGCATGCTCGCCGAGATGCAGGTTCTGGCGCGCCAGCATCCGGGTGCCAAATGGTAGCTGACGCCCCGCATGAGACCACCGATATCGAGGTTGCTCGCGCCTACGCTGCAGCGGCAGCTGTGCTCGATCCGGAAATCCCGGTCTTGAACCTAGTCGATCTCGGCGTACTCAGGCGTGTCGAGCGGCGCTCCGGCAGCATCGTCGTCTCGCTATCGCCGACGTATACCGGTTGCCCCGCCACGGCAGCCATCCAACTGGCCGTCGCGTGTGCGTTGATCGATGCCGGCATCGCCGGTGCGCGCACCGAGTTGGTGCTGTCGCCGGCTTGGACCACCGACGACATCACCGCAGCCGGACGTGCCAAACTCAAAGCCTATGGCATCGCGCCCCCCGGCAAAGGCAGCCCCGCGATGCTGTTCGCCGACGAACAGGTGGCCTGTCCGCACTGCGGATCGTGGCAGACGAGCCGCATTTCGCAATTCGGTTCCACGCCCTGCAAAGCGCAGTGGCGATGCGACCAATGCCGCGAACCCTTCGACTACTTCAAATGCCACCGGTGACCATGTCCGAGACCTTTCATCGCCTCGTTGCAGCCTCGGTTCGCCGCCTGACCGACGACGCCGTCGAAGTCACGTTCGACGTGCCGCCGAGCGCTGCGGCGCTGCTTGCCTACAAGCCAGGCCAGCACGTGCCGGTGCGGTTCGATATCGACGGCAGCACGCAGCGACGCACCTATTCGCTCTGCTCGGGCCGTGGCGGGCCGCTGCGGATCGGCATCAAGCTGGTGCCGGGCGGCGCGGTCTCGACCTGGGCCAATGCTCACCTGCGGCCCGGCGCTGTCTTGGAGGTCGCCGCACCACAGGGCCGCTTCACCTTGCCGGCCGGCACGGGCGCGGCGCGGCACCTGTTGCTGATCGCCGCAGGCGCGGGCATTACGCCCATTCTCGGCATGATCAATGATGCACTCGCCCACGAACCCGTCACCCGCATCACCCTGCTCTTGGGTAACCGCAGCCCATCCTCGGCCATGTTTCTCGGCGAACTCGAAGACTTGAAGGATCGGCATACCCAACGCTTCGACCTGCTGCAGATCTATTCGGGTGCCGGCATTGCCGATGCCGAATTGATGGGAGGCCGGATCACGGGCGAAAAACTCAAGGCGCTCGCCGACAAGCTCATCGACATCAAGAGTGTCGAGCGCGCATTCCTATGTGGACCCGGCAGCTTCATCAAGGAAACACGCAACGCGCTGTTCGATCTTGGTTTCACGCGCGAAACCGTGCATCACGAGTTTTTCGCCGGACGCACAGGCGTCGCGGCCGCCGGCGCGTCGGTTGCACCCCGTCCGATCGTGGTCGCCCCGCCCAAGACACCCGACGCAATCGACGCAATCGCCATCCTGGATGGGCAACGTCACCCGTTCCCGCTATTGCGCGGACAGCATGTCTTGGAGGCAGCCCTCGCGGCCGGCATTAAAGCGCCCTATTCGTGCACTGGTGGGATGTGTTCCACCTGCCGCGCGCGCGTGGTCGAGGGGGCCGTCACCATGACAGTGAATTACAGCCTCGAAGACTGGGAGCTCAAGCGCGGGTTCGTGTTGACCTGCCAGGCCGTGGCGCAGACCGACACGCTCGTCATCGACTACGACGCGATGTGAGCAGCGCCTATCGGCCGTGCCGCGATCAACGAACGTGCACGACGCGCCGGGCGCGTCTGCTGCAAGGCTCGAACCATCACTGGCACGCGATCGCCGAGCATCAAGCCCCAAGAGAGCGCCATCAGCACCTGAAAATGGCGCCAGTGATCGAGGTCGATGACGAAGCCTTCCAAGGCATGCGCCACGAACACCGCATACACGACGAGGAACACGCCTTGCGTCTCCGTGCGCCGCATCGCGTGCCATGCACCAAGCACGCCCGTCACCAAAATCATCACGGCGAACACGCCACCGCCGAGCCAGCCGGCATTCATGAACATCGACAGGTAAACGTTGTGCGCTTCTTCCACGTGATAGAAGCCGTCGAATTGCTGCGCGCCGATGCCGAACGGATTGGCCTGGATCAGCCGCTTGGCCTTGACCTGCCCGCCGAAACGGCCTTCCGGGCCTTCGTCGTAGCTCTGCGTCAGCGTCGCCCGCTCACTGAGCAGGTTTGCAACCACATCGAACTGCAGCGCCACCGTGATCAGGAGCGCTGCAGCGACAGCCGCGCCTCCAAGCCCCACGACGATGCGGACGCGGTGTGCGTTTTGCGTGGCGGTCACGAACGCCAGATAGGCGAACAGCGCTGTCGCCATCGCCAGATTGAACCACGCGCCCCGACTGAAACTCAACAGCACCCCGAGCACGAGCAAAAGTAAGCCAGCGCTCGCCAACACTTTGTGCCGCCCCTTGGGGTCGAGCAGACCATGCATGAGATAAACCGCCGGCAGAACCAGCGACGCACCAAACACGTTCGGATCCTTGAAGGTGCCGGAGACGCGGCCATAAAGGGTGAATAGATCGTAGGCACCGGGAAACGCATCGAGATAGCCAGCCAAACCCGCGCCGGCCGCGATAATGCCCGCCGCCACCGCACCCTGGCAGATCAAACGAACATGCCTGAGCGGCGACTTTGCAACGAAGGCCGCCAGCATCAGCGCCACGAGCGTCAAAAACAGCGTCACCGCCGTATGCGTGATCGCGCGGCTGGGATCGATTGCCGCCAATATCGCGAAGAACGCGCATCCCACCGGCACCAAAGTGACAGCGCAGTATCCGATCATGCCCGGCGTCACGCGCAACAGCCCCAGCGCTGGCAGCAACACAAGCAGGCTCAGCGCGCACACATCGAACGGCGCCGGCTCGGTGAACACCACCGCGCTTGACGCCATCGTCAGCCAAACCAGCGCCAACGCTATTCGGTGCGCGGCGCTCGTCGGTCCGACCTGTGTGTCAGCGCGGGTGGATGTCGGTTGCATCATCATCAGTACGCATTGTCTGTCTTGAGCAGGGCTACGGGCGTCTTGATGAGAATGCACAGATCGAGCCAGACCGACCAATTGTCGATATAATCGAGATCGAACTCGACCCGCTTCCGGATTTTCTCCGTCGTATCGGTTTCCCCGCGCCAGCCGTTGATCTGCGCCCAACCGGTGATGCCCGGCTTGACCTTGTGGCGAGCGAAGTAACCATCCACCACTTCCGGATACATGCGATCGGCGGCTTTGGCTTGCACCGCATGCGGACGCGGGCCGACCAGCGACAGCGTGCCGAGCAGCACGTTGAACAGTTGCGGCAGTTCGTCGAGGCTGGTTTTGCGAATGACACGGCCGACGCGAGTGACGCGTGGATCATCCTTGGTCACCAGCTTGGACGCCGTCAGATCCGCCCGGTCGGTGAACATGGAGCGGAACTTATAAACTTCGATGAGCTCGTTATTGAAGCCATAGCGCTTCTGGCGAAAAATCACCGGACCCTTGCTTTCGAGCTTCACGGCGAGTGCCACAGCGGCCATGACCGGGGCCAGCACGACGATGGCGAGCACCGCGATGACCTTGTCGAAGACCCATTTTGCGCACGCGCTCCAACCCGAGATCGGCCGCTCGCATAAGTCGATGACCGGCACCGAGCCGAGGTAGGAATAGGCGCTCTTATGAAACCGCAGCGTCGATGCCGAGGCCGCCATCCGCACATCCAGCGGCAGTTCCGACACGCGTTGCATCAGCGTCGATACACGCGTTTCCGCCGACAAAGGCAACGACATGATCAACATATCGACCCGCCCGCTGCGCGAGAACGCCTTCAACGCTTCGATATCGCCGAGACAGGGCATGTCGGAAATAGCTGCGGCCGAACGCTGGTCCATGCGGTCATCAAAGATGCCACAGATGCGCACGTCGGCATCGGGATCAGCGCGCAGTTGCGCAATCAGAGTTTCGCTCGAACCGCCGCTGCCGTAGATAATCGCGTTGCGCGTCAAATAACCGTTGCGGCGCAGCGCTCGCGTCGCTGCCATCGCGGCGGCGCGGCTCACCATGAGACATGCGAGGCCGGCGACATAGACCAGCGCCGAAGTCCGCCCCAAGGCCGGCGGCAACGTCGACGCATACGCAAGTGCGATCACGATCGCGACAGCCAGCGTCCAGCCGAAAACCAGGGGACGTGCACTCTTGAGCGGTGCATTGAAGCTCGCGGGTGCATACAAACCCTGCTGCGCGAATGTTGAGGTTGCAATCAAAGCGGTCGTCAGCGGGGCGAGGACTGCAAGTGCGTTCCCGGTCGTCGAGTTGCCGATGCCGCCGCTGAAGCCGATGGCCGCAGCGCCGGCCGCTGTCAGCGCCGCGCACTCGATGGCGCGCACGACGACTGCGAACATGCCGTGCATCTGCAGCATCGCACCAAATGCTGTGGACATTGCCGAACGTGTGCTGGCAGCGGCATGCGTCGTTGTCGGCGCGATCGCTGTGGCTGAAAGAACGGGCATGAGGGCAGTCCATGGTTGAGGCGGCGACTATTGCGCCTCAAGGAAGCAGGGATCATGCCAGTTCCACCGCCCCTCTCAGGCGGCCATTTGAGCCTTGCCCGGCGCGCGATACACTGCGGTTACGGCGTCCGCCATCGCCGAGACTGTAAACTTGTCGGCGATCGCGTGCCGGAGACCGGCGGCTTTTGCAATCAGCGGCGTCGGATTCTCCAACGCGTCCAGCATCGCTGCGGCTAACGCTGCGGCATCGCCGGGCTGAAGCAGTGGTCCAAATTGGGACGGAATGATTTCGTGGATGCCGCCGACATTTGTCGCCAAAACGGGCACGTGTGCCGCGATCGCCTCCAGCACGACGTAGGGTAAACTCTCGGCGCGCGAGGGCATCAACAAAACGCGGCCCAGTGCGAAAGCCTCCCGCGCCCGCATCGCGCCCGGAAATCGCACGCGATCGGCGAGCCCCAGCTTTAGCGTCTGAGCCTTGAACTGACCAGCGTCCGGCCCATCGCCGACGAACACCGCAGACGCCAGCGTTGGCAGCCGCGCAAGTGCGTCGAGAGCTACATCGACACCCTTGAGATGCCGAAGTTCGCCCACGAAGATGAAATCGGCGGCGTTCGCGTCGGGCACAACGGCCACGAATTCGGCCGGCAGCAAACCATTCACCACCACCGCCGTCGGACAATGGGGACGCCCGATCTGGCTCGCATAGCGATCCGCCGCAAACCGGCTTTCAAATAGAATTCCATCGGTCCACGCCTCGAGCCGGCGCTCGAGCGCACCAAAAAACTGCCCTTTCGCCGTCGTTCGCGGATAGTGCAAACTGCCACCGTGGGGTGTATAGAAACACCGCAAATCCGGCCTCTGCTGCCTGACCGAGCGCTTCGCCAGGCGCGCATAAGCACCACCCTTGGCACCGTGACCATGCAGCACGTCCAGCTCCATCGTGCGGGCCAACTCGACCACCTGATGCCACGCGCGCACATCGCCGAACCCGAGATCGCGCGACATCGGCAACCGATGCAGCCCGAGCCGAAGGTGCGGTGCAAACGCCAGCAGCCGGGCCTCGGTCAACGCATCGCCTGACGCGGCACAAATGACACCGACTCGATGGCCCGCGGCGGCTTGCGCCGTCGCCAGATCGACGACATGCCGAAACAGTCCACCGACCGGCGCGCGCAGGCAGTGCAATATGTTCAGCGTCAGCGGCTCGAACCGGCGGGCTCTCACAATCTCAGTCACGCTTGCCTCGCTCACTCGCTCGGACGTGCTTGCCTGAAGTACGACAAGCCACAAAGGACAGCGGTTTCAGAACCAACGTTCCCGGATGAAGATGGTGTCGCCCGGCCGCACTTCGGCATCGCCTGAAACCTCCAGTTTCTCCACACCGCTCTGTATACGCCGGCTGATCTGAACTTTTCGTTCATTGGCTCGATCGGAATAACCGCCGGCGATGGCGACGGCCGCATCCACCGTCAAGCCGCCGACGTA
Source organism: Hyphomicrobiaceae bacterium (assembly GCA_025350265.1). Classification (GTDB taxonomy): domain Bacteria; phylum Pseudomonadota; class Alphaproteobacteria; order Rhizobiales; family Hyphomicrobiaceae; genus JABFRJ01. The sequence continues at coordinate 34,657 of JANXYD010000418.1, forward strand.
AGGATATTGTCCCGCCGACCGGATTTCGCCCAAGATAAAGAAGGGCCGGTACTGCTGGATATCGACGGTGACATGCGGATCGCGCACGAATTCGGCACCGAGCCGCGTCGCGATGGCCGCTTCCAGCGCGCGCGTCGACAATCCGCGCGCCGGTAAATTGCCGATCAGCGGCACAGAAATGAAGCCTTCGTTATCGATCGTGTAGATACGCGACAGGCTCGGCTGCGCGTAGACGAAAATGCGCAGTTTATCGCCGCTATCAAGCCTGTATGAGGTGTGCGACGCAGCGCTTGGTGCCGCACTTTCGCTCGTATCCGTCCCCTCGCGCACCGCGCGTGCGGACCATCCCGCGATCGCCACGCCGCCCGATTGGACGATCGGCAGCGGGGCATCGACGACGACCGTTGTTTCGCCGAAGCCGTCGGTCGGGCCGGCGATTCGCCCATCGGCAAACGCGCCGTTCGTGAACGGCGTCAGGGCCAGCACCATCATAACCGTTAAGCGCTGCAACATGCGACCAAACCTTGAAAGACACTTCGCCGTGCCGACCATTAAGCGCGACGATCGTTAAAAAACACTTCGCGCGCGTGCCGAATCGGGAAGCCTTAAGTGAAAAGCAACTTCGACGCGGTTTAATCTGGCTGCAATTCATGCCGACCAACGGACACAGCGCCATGCAGCCGAACAGACCCAACCCCGTGCGTTCGTCTCCAGATCACATCGACCTGTCGGCTGTGGGGCGTGCCGTCGTGAGAAAATTGCCGGCGCTGCTGCTGATCGCCGGCCTGGTCGGGGCGGCCACGGCTGCGGTGCTCTCCACCATGGCACCGAAATATCAATCGCAGGCGCAACTCGAGGTTCGCGGCAACGGTTCGAGCGACGTCGGGGGGCGACCCGACAAGGAAGCGGTTGGCACGCACGTGCGCGGCCTGATGTCGACCGAGCTGGCCTTGAAGATGGCCGCGCGCCTCAACTTGACACGCGAGCCGGACTTCAACAGCGCGCTGGAACCGCCGGACCTCTATGGCCGATTGTGGCGGATGATCGGTGTGGGCGGCACCAAGGCCGGCGAAACCGACGAAGACCGCTTGATGCAGGCCTATTTCAAATCGGTGCGCGCCTATCAGGTGCGCGATACCCGCAGCGTGATCGTCGACTGCACCACGTCGGGCGCGAAGTTTTCGGCCGATTGCGCCAACGCCCTCGCTGAACTCTATCGCGATAGCTTGAGCGGGCGGGCGGCAAGTGAAAACAGCGACGTGCGCACCAAGCTCAAGCCGCAAGTCGAGCGCTTGACGCGTGAGACGGCGGAAGCCGAAGCGATGGCGACCGAGTTCCGCGGGGCGGCGAACCTGTTCCAGGGCGGCACGCAGGCAACACAACTCAAAGACCAGCAACTCGGCGAATTGACCGCTGAATTGACACGCTCAGCAACCCAGCGCAGCGATGCGGAAGCGCGCGCGACGGCGGCCCGCGAAATGAGCATACGCGGCATCGCCGCTGCCAACCCGGATGTCCAAAAATCGGCACTCATTCCACGCATGGAAGAGCAGCGGGTCATTCTGGAGCGACAGATCTCCGAATTATCGGCGACGCTGCTCGACGGCCACCCCCGCATGAAGCAGTTGCACGCGGAACTCAACGGATTGCAGGCGCAGATTCGCGCCGAAGTGCAGAAAGTCGTCGAGAGCCTCGGCAACGATGCACGCATCGCCACCGATCGCGAAACCGGTGTCAGACGCCGGCTCGATGACATGAAGCGGACCGTCGTGTCTTCGGCACCCGATACCGCAAAGCTCGCCCAGTTCGACAATCAGGCCAAGGCGAAACGCGCGGAACTCGAGCGCGTGCAACGGCAGTACGAGGCCGCAGCGTCGAGTGCCGGGGCCGGCGTCGGCACGGTCGAGGTGGAAATCGTGTCACGTGCCTATCCGTCGAACGAAAAGGTGTTCCCAAAGATCGGCACCATGGCGCCGTTGGCCGCATTCGCTGCGTTGATCCTTGCGCTGGCGGCAACGTTGACGCGCGAATTGACACGCGGTGCGCGTCCGGCTGCAGACCCGGCTGCAAGCCTCGCTGCCGTCCAGCCTCACCAAGTGATGCCGCAGCAGGCCATGGCGCAGCACAAAACACCACGCCAGGACGCGCCCGCACAGGTCGCGCGCGCAGCCACGGTCACGTCCCCACTCCTGACGCCCGAGGCGGCAGCCGTGCAACTCGCGGGCATGGCGCAGGATACGCTTGGCTTTCGGGTCCTGGCGGCATCGGCTGCGGCACCCATCGAGCCATCGCACCAAGCCCTCGCCATGGCTCGGGCATTAGCCGGCGGCGCGCGCCGCGTGGTGCTTATCGGTTGGGCCGGTAGCGGCGATGCCCTGGCGCTCGCGGCCGGCGTCGACGCAACCGTCGGCACCGCACAACTTCTTGCCGGCGACGCGTCATTGGAGGACGCGGTGCAGCGGTTGTCGGGCAGCACTCTCGACCTGATCGCAGCCGGTCACGACACCAACCAGACCATCGACGCAGACAGCGCGGCGATGGTGCTTGATGCGCTCGACGAGATCTATGATTTCATCATTGTTTGCGCGCCGAAGCCGTTGGCCGCCACTTTGTTCAGTGCTGTGCAAGGCCGCTTCGACGCGGGCGTTCTGGTGTCTCAGACGCCTTCGTCGGCGTCTCAAACTCGAACGGGCGCTGAGTTTCTAGGCTACGACGTCGCCGATTTTCCCGTTCTTGCAGTCGCCGTGCAGGCGCGAGCTTTCGATGAGCCTGCGGTTGCGTCGTCGCCGGAGCTGCTCGCTGCCACGCGCCCGCAAGCCGCAAGAGCGCCGCTTTAACGATTGCTTAACCCTGTGCCCGAAATCGCCGGCAAACCGCCGCGCCGCTCTAAGATGTGCACGCTTCTTGCTTCTGTGGGTTCATCGCCGTTTGACAGCGATCGCATGCAACCTCAGCCGCGGATTTCGACATGAGCCGTCGTAGCACCAAGTTCCTGAAAGCGGCGCTGTCTGCGTTGCACTACAGCGGCGCAAGCGATTTGATGCAGCCGTTGACCGGCGGGCTAGGTGCCGTATTCATGCTGCATCATGTGATGCCGCAAGCGGCCGAGGGTTTTTCACCCAACCGGATCCTCAAGATCACCCCGGAATTTCTCGACGAAACGCTGCGCCAGACATTGGAAGCAGGCTTCGACATCCTGTCGCTCGACGAGGTCGCGCTGCGCCTCGCACAGCCCAGCGCTCACGATCGGCCCTTCGTCGCGTTCACTTTGGATGATGCCTATCGTGACAATCTGGTGCATGCGGCACCAGTATTCCGGCGCTACGGCGCGCCCTACACCGTCTATGCACCGACCGACTACATCGACGGCAAGGGTGACCTGTGGTGGCTGTCGCTTGAGCGGGCGATCGCGGCCCTTTCCCACGTGGAGTGCGACATCGAGGGTGACGTCGTTTGCCAGCCCACCATCTCCGTCGCCGAAAAAGACGCGGCGTACCACACGATTTATTGGAAACTGCGCCGGATCGACGAGACGCTCGCGCGCTCGAAGACTGCGGAACTGTGCATGGCCGCCGGTGTCGATACCGCCGACATGTGTCGCGACCTGGTGCTTGGATGGGACGGCCTGCGCGAGTTGGCCGCCGACCCCTTGGTGACGATCGGCGCACACACACTTCGGCATTACGCGCTGGCGAAACTTGGGGCGGGTGCTGCCCGCCATGAGATGGCTGAAAGCATCAAGCGGCTGGAGACCGAGTTGCAGCGGCCGATCAAGCATTTCAGCTATCCGTTCGGCGACGTCTGCAGCGCCGGCGAACGCGAGTTCGATCTCGCGCGCGAGCTTGGCATGGTCACGGCGGTGACGACCCGCAAGGGCGTCATTCACGCCCATCATGCCTCGTCGCTGATGCACCTGCCGCGCGTATCTCTGAACGGCGACTATCAAAATACGCTTTACACCAAGACGCTGTTGTCTGGGGCGCCGTTCGCGCTCTACGACATGGCGAAATCGATGTTGCCGACGACGCAAGCCGCCTGATCAGGCAGGGGGCGGCGCTGATCGGTCACGTTTGTACATCCACGATACGATCACCATCGCGACCGGCACCCAGCCAACGCCTGCGATCAGATAGAACATTGCGGAAATACCGGTTCCCATACCCGGCAGCGAACTTGCCGCGAACGCCGTGACGAGCAGCGAATAGACGACCAGTAATGCTAAAAGCCCGATCGTACCTAAGAGTTTGCGGATGGGATATCGCATAGCCATAGCTGGATTTCGTGCCTTTCCGGTAGCATGACGGCCGCGCTGCTACAGCGCATTGCCGCGCCGTTGACGGCGCTCTAGTTCTAGCATGAAGGCTTTACCTACCCTGCAGCGTCATGGCCATGCAGCCAATGACCACATGATTGCGAGCGCGCGGTACCTGATGGCGACGATTGGAAGCTTGACGCAAACGCACCGGCCGCCGGTTGCGGATCCGACTGCGGCAATCGCTGGGCGCGGCGTGCAAAGGTGGCTGTATACTCTCGCACTCTTGGTGTTCGCCATGGTGGTGATCGGCGGCGCGACACGACTTACCGGGTCGGGGCTTTCCATCACCGAATGGCAGCCCATCGTCGGTACTTTGCCACCGCTTTCCGATGCGGCTTGGCTCGACGCCTTCTCCAAGTATCAACAGATCCCGCAATATCAGACGATCAACAAGGGCATTTCGTTGGACGCGTTCAAGGCCATTTTCTGGTGGGAATGGGGCCACCGTTTGCTCGGTCGCCTGATCGGCGTGGTTTTCCTGCTGCCGTTCCTGGGCTTTCTCCTGCGCGGCTCCATCGATCGACCGCTGGCGTGGAGATTGTCTGTTTTGTTTGCATTGGGCGGACTGCAGGGCGCGCTTGGCTGGTACATGGTCAAATCCGGCCTCAGCGTTCGCACCGACGTCAGTCAATATCGGCTGGCAGCCCACCTGCTCGCCGCTTCGGCCTTGATGGCCGCCTTGCTCTGGACTGCCATCGACATCGGCAGTGTTGAACGCCGCCGCCGCATCAGGCTGCGCACCCTGGCGAAAGGAAGCACGACCGTTGCCAGCGTGATTTTGGCGCTGGTGTTTTTGCAGATTGGCGCTGGCGCACTCGTCGCGGGCATGAAGGCCGGCCTCGCCTATAATACCTGGCCGCTGATGGATGGTCATCTGGTGCCGGCGGGCTTGGCGACAATGTCGCCCGTGTGGGCAAACGCGTTCGAGAATGCGACCACCGTGCAATTCGATCATCGGTTGACCGCTTATGTGCTGGCGGCGCTCGTCATCTGGCAAGGTGTGCGGGTTCGCAGGAGTGCCGACGACGAGCGCATGACGCGTTCGGCGGCCGCGCTGGTCGCACTCGTGGTCATGCAGTTCGCCTTGGGAATCTGGACGCTGGTATCGCACGTGCCGTTGCACCTCGCGCTGGCGCATCAAGCAAGCGCCATGCTGGTGCTGGCGGCCGCAGTGTGGCATCTCCATACGCTGGTCCGTGAATAGAGTGCGAGCGGACACACCCTCGTTGGTTGCGAGATCCGCGCGTGTGCAGCGGCTTGCCGATCGGACCCACGACAGAGCAAAGAGCGCGTTGCGATGGCCATCACCCATCTCGTCTTCGACCTGGACGACACGTTGTACGCCGAGCGAGACTTCGCCATCGGCGGGTTCCGCGCCGCCACCAGCTGGGCCCGCGAAAGCCTCGGCATCGAGGTCAGCCTCGATCGCATGCTGGCGTTGCTTGAAGATGGACACCTCGGCAAATTGTTCAACATGGCTCTCGCCGAGGCCAAAGCCGATCATAGCGCCGACGACCTCAAAGGGTTCGTCAAGGCTTATGCAAACCAGACACCGCAATTGCAATTGTTTCCGGACGCAGCGTTAGCCTTGAGCCATTGGGAAGGCCGCCTCAAGCTCGGCCTGATCACGGACGGACACGCATCCACTCAGCACGCCAAGATCGCAGCACTCGCCCTCACTCGACGTTTCAAGCATATCATCGCCACCGGCGCGCTCGGGCCTGATCGTGCCTTCCACAAACCACATCCACGCGCGTTCGAATTGATGCAGTCGGCGCTCGGCAGCCCCGGCGATCGGTTCGTCTACGTCGGCGATAATCTATCGAAGGATTTCATCGCGCCGAACACGCTGGGCTGGACGACTGTCTGGATCAACCGGCCCGCGCACCAGGCCCATCGCATCCACAAACACACGACGGCGGCGATCGGTGGCGAGCCTAAGTTCAGTATTGGCGACCTCGCGCAGTTGCAGACCATCCTGGCCTGACACTTGGGCGTTCGCATCATTTGCAGCCGATATTGGCCAGCACCGGCCGGCGACGGCGCGACATCTCCTCGACGAGCGGATCGAAGACCTGGGCTTCGGCTGTCGGATAGGTCATCGCCCAGATATCCAGACGGCGATTATTGCAACTGAAGTGCACACGCTCGTAAAAGGTCTCGTCGCCCCGCGTGCCCGAAATGACGTACCAGTTACCGGCGACGCGATTGTAATCCAGCTTCGCATTCGCATAGCTCGCGGCGACCGCACGTTTGCGCAATTCCCCGACGCTGGCACCGTCGAGGTTGGGAAACGTGCCGACTTGCAGCGCCGCGCGTCCGTCGGCCGTCGTAAAAATGCGGCCGGCGTGGTCCGGCGTGCGGGCTTTCAGCTGATCTGTAGGATCACCTTTTTGCTCCGTAAAGACGCCCGACGGATAGTCGAACACCAGATCCGCATCCGGACTGGTGTACGTCACCCAACGTTTGTCGGTAACGGCGACCGCAGCGGACGCTTCCAGCGCGTTGGCGCTCAGAACGAGCAGGCCGGCAATGACGCGCCACCGACCGCTGCAGCGCGCCGAACCCTTGTGCATCAACTGAGCCATGACGAAAGCCTTCGAAAACCGCAGCGCTTCCCCCCGAAAGCACCGATAAAGCCGTGACTACGGACCGAGATCTCTGACGCGTGCTGTTTGCCAGCGCACGTGAGCTGTCGCAAGCTCGGCCCTAGGGTCGTTCCGGTTTTGGTGGACTCGCGAAACGACACTAGCTCCTTGTTTTGTAATGCTTCTTATCGGAAAACCGCTCACACCCGGGATCTCGTCCGGGGCATGCTTTATCCGGAAGCACTCTAGTATCGTCCCGCTTAAGTTTCGACCTTCGCTCTCTCAGCCAGGCCAGAGTACCGTTCGACTATGAAAAAACCTGATCGCGTATATTTGAATGGTCAAGATCCCGAATATTTTCCGCGTGAAGGGCGCGAAAAATTCCGGGAAGACGGCGTTTGGATTCGGGTCCAAACTTAAGCGGGACAGTATAACATAGCAATTTTCGAGGCTCGCGTGAAAAAAAGCACATCGTCACCATCCGCAGCCAAGGCGCGCCGCACGTCCGCACGCGCAGCACCACCGGCAAAGCCTGCAGGTGCCGCAACGACCAAGCGGATCGCTGCGCCCAAAACACCAGTCCCGATCCTCGCATCCCCCGTGTCCTGCATCCACACCGACGACGACGTGAAGGCCGCGATCAAGGCGCTGCGGCGCAAGTGCGCCCACATTCGCACCGCGCATGACCTCGCGGGACACCCGCCATTGCGACGGCGGGCGGGGGGCTTTCAGGGCCTGGTGCGCATCGTCAACGGACAGCAATTGTCGGTCGCCAGCGCGACCGCGATTTACGCGCGGATCGAGGCCACCCTGCAGCCCTTGACCGCGGAGGCGATGCTTGCAGCATCAGACGAAACGTTGCGCGGCTGCGGCCTGTCGCGCCCAAAAATCAAGACGCTGCGCGCCATTTCAGTCGCCGTCATGGATGGGCTGCTGCTGGAGGCACTCGACACCGTGACCGCTGCCGAGGCGATCGCGCAATTGACGGCCGTGTCAGGCATCGGTCCTTGGACAGCCGACATCTATCTGATGTTCTGCGTCGGCCATGCCGATGTGTTCGCGCCGGGGGACCTCGCGTTGCAGGTGGCGGCGCAGATGTTGATGGGGCTACCGCTGCGGCCAACGGCGCGCGAGATGGCTACAATCGCCGAGCGTTGGCGGCCGCATCGCGCGGTCGCTGCCCGCCTGCTGTGGGCCTACTACGCGGCGGCCAAGAAACAGGGTCTTGCGGTGCCGGTGTAACCGCCGCTTTGCCTTTGTTTCGCCGATAGTCAGCGCCATGGAGAGCGCGGGGACGGAAGGGAGATATCGACTTTCAGACGAACCGGGGGACCACCCATGATCGGTTTCACACGGCGCGCTGCCGCCGCCTCAGATGCCCAATCGACAGACGAAATCACCGCCGACACCTGCGAATGGCAAATCAACGCCGGCGATAGGATCGGTGCGAAACCAGCGCGCAGTCGCGGTCGGTGGTTCAAGCGCACACTCATGCTGGCGACCATTGTTACGGGTGCCTATGCGCTCTACGACGATCCCACCCGCGCGCCGCGTTGGTGGGACACGGCCTCCGGTATCGGTGCCCCGCTGTTGCAACGGCTCTCGCAGAGCGCCACCACAACCCCCGCTGCCTCTGCAAATCCGGCATCACCAGTCTTGAAGTCACCCGAGGAAATGGATCCCCCGGCACAGCGCGCCACGGCCGAACCGCACCTGCAGCAGCAAGCGATTTTTCCGCTCGACAGAGCTTCGGCCGCAAGCGCCTCCGCGCCCGCCAACGCAATAGAGCCGGCGGAATCGTCGCCGCCGCACGCATCGCGCCCGGAGGCGTCTGCCGGTTTCATGCCCGAATACGCGCCGCCGCAGGAATCGCCGTCCACCAACCCATTTGCAAAACGCGCCAAGGCCGCAGGCCTGCATCCCGATCTGTCGCCGACGCTGCTTGCGGAATTGTCCGACGCCGACTACCGCAATGCCGGTATCGCCACGCAAACGGCGCTGGAGAAAACGCCGGCCGATGCGACCTTCACGTGGCCGCTGCGCCGCGAAAAGGGATTGGCGACATTCGAAGTCCGCTTTGTTACGGGCGCAGCACCCGACTGCCGTCGCTATATCGTGACGATCGAGAAAAACCGCTGGCTCACAACCGCGCTGCCGGTGGAAACCTGCGCCGCTCAGCGCAAAGCCATGCACAGAGCCAGTTGAAATAGTCTCTTGCGCCCGACCAACGCCTTCGCTCTATATGCCACGGATAAAATTCAAACCGGAGCGATGATCATGGCCAAGGGATATTGGATCGCGCATGTGGATGTCACCGATCCCGTCGCCTATAAAGAATATGTTCGCCTCAACGGCATCGCCTTCGCGAAGTTTGGTGCGAAGTTCCTCGTGCGTGGCGGCGTATCAGAACTTAGAGCCGGCAGACTTCAACCGCGCCATGTCGTGATCGAGTTCGCCAGTTATGCCGCAGCCAAGGCCTGTTACGACAGTCCGGAATATCAAGCCGCCGCCAAAGTGCGCGACACCGCTGGCATCGTCGATATCGCGATCGTCGAAGGCTATGACGGCTGAACGTCGCCCTCAGTTCGTGCCCTCAAGCAACCGGCGTCCGATAACCTGCGCCTGTATTTCGGCCGCGCCCTCGAAGATGTTGAGGATACGGGCGTCGCACAAAAGGCGGCTGATCGGGTATTCGAGCGCAAAGCCATTGCCGCCGTGGATCTGCAGCGCAGTGTCGGCATTGGCCCAGGCGATCCGCGCGCCCAGCAGTTTTGCCATGCCCGCTTCGAGATCGCAGCGGCGGCCCAAATCTTTCTGCCGCGCCGAGAAATAGGTGAGCTGTCGCGCGATCATCGTCTCGACCGCCATCATCACGATCTTGTTGGCGACGCGTGGGAACGCGTAGATCGCCGAGCCGAACTGCTTGCGCTCCAGCGCATACGACAGCGCCAGATCCATGGCCGATTGCGCCACGCCCACGGCGCGCGCCGCCGTCTGGATGCGCGCGCTTTCGAATGTCGCCATCAATTGCTTGAAGCCCTGTCCCTCGACACCGCCGAGCAATTGCGTAACCGGAACCTCGAAGCCATCGAACGAGATGTCGTATTCCTTCATCCCCCGATAGCCCAGCACTTCGATCTCGCCGCCACTCATGCCCGCTGCTGGAAAAGGTTCGGCGTCGGTGCCACGCGGCTTCTCCGCCAGCAGCATCGAAAGCCCTTTGTAGCCGGCCTCTTGCGGGTTGGTGCGCACCAGCAGCGTCATGATGTCGGCCCGCACCGGATGGGTGATCCAGGTTTTTTGGCCGATGATCCTATAGACGTCGCCATGCGTCTCGGCCCGGGTCTTCAGCGACGCGAGATCGGAGCCGGTGTTCGGCTCGGTGAATACCGCCGTCGGCAACACTTCTCCGGAAGCGAGCTTGGGCAGCCATTTTGCCTTCTGCTCGGGCGTGCCGCCGCCAAGGATCAGTTCGGCGGCGATTTCCGAACGCGTGCCCAAGGAGCCGACGCCGATATAGCCGCGCGACAATTCCTCCGACACCACGCACATCGATTCCTTGCCGAGCCCCATGCCGCCGAAATTTTCCGGAATGGTGAGGCCGAACACGCCAAGCTCCGACATCTGCGCGATGATCTCGAGCGGGATATAACTGTTGGTGCGATGCCAGCCTTGCGCGTGGTTGATCACCTCGGTGTCGGAGAAGCGGCGCATTTCCTCGCGGATCG
>JANXYD010000446.1 GCA_025350265.1 Hyphomicrobiaceae bacterium
CGCGCAAGCCCAGTCGCGCGCCGAGCAGCGTTGCTGGCAACGCGACAGCGGCGGGGATCAGCAGCGCGCTGGTCACGCGGCCGGTGGCAGCGTGCACCAGAAAGGCAAAGGCCAGAATTGTCAGGTTGAACACTTGGAAAACACCGCGCTTTTCGGCCTTGCCCCAGCCGCGCACATGCGCCCACATCGTCGGCAACGCGCCGGACAAACCGGCCAAGCCGCCGAGCACACCGGCGACCAACCCCATGACGGCATCGGCCGCCCGGCCGCCCCATGCAACAGGTGAATGATCGCGCCACAGCAACATGAAACCTGCGAAAGCGATCAGGAAAACGCCTGCGCCAAATTTGAATTCGTTTGCGTCGACATAACCCAAGGCCGCGAGGCCGAGCGGCACGCCGAGGATGCCAGGGATGACGATCGGCAGGACGCGCGAGGGGACCACGCTGGCCCAAACTGACGGGATTGTCTGTGCCTGGGCGACGACCGAGCAGATCAACGTCAGCGTCGCCGCCGTGGCCGGGTCGAGGACGTGCAGCCAGATACCCATCGTGGTCATGGCTGTGCCAAAACCGGCAAGTCCGGAAACGAAGCCGCCGCTTAAAGCTCCGAGGGCAACGATGACGGCGTCGGTAGGGGACATGTGCACTCGTGCGCGCTGCGGGCGATGCGGGAGCCCAGGGACGTATGCAGTGGGTAGCCCGATGTCACAAGCCTGAACACGCAAAGCGCTGCGTCAGAACATCGCGCGATTAATGTCGTGTCATAGAGGAACTTTCTCTCAAAGAGCACGATTGTGATCTTCGGATCGCCGGAATTGCAAGTGAGAGTGCGCGTCAGCAGTGGACCGAGAAGGTGCACGGCCTGAGCCAAGACCGGGGGTCGGCAGGCAGTCATGCGGAAGTTTTTGGGGATAGCGGTTGTGGCCGCGGCGTTGCTGGGGTGCTTTGCGATCTGGCCGATCGCTTCGGCGTTCCAAATCAAGCAAGCGATCAAAGTGGGCGACGTCGCGACGCTGGAGCGAAAGGTGTATTGGGCACCGGTGCGCGCCAGTCTAAAGGCCTCGCTGGCGGAATTGTCCGCGAGTTCGCCACAGGCCGGCGATGAGATGCAGTCGGCGCCACCACAACCGCCGCTGTCGCTGTGGTCGCGCATCAAGGCCACCGCTAAGCCGATGTTGGCGGATCGATTGATCGACACATACGTGACGGCAGCAGGGGTCAGCAGCTTAAGCCAAGCGCGAACCGGCACCGTCGCCAGTCTGCTGGGCCTCGCCCCCGCCGCGCCGCCCATCCGTCAAAGCCGCTGGTTTTCGCGATCGAGCGACGGTGCGGCAGACAGCAGCGAACGACCGGAAGCTGTGGCCGAGGACAATCTCGGCTGGCGTTTTTTGAGGTTTTACAATCGCATCGTGCGTGCACGATTTCACTCGTTGTCGGTTGCGGAATTCGAGATCGCGGACCAGCGCAATCCAGCACGCCGTTTCGTCTCTACATTCGAACTGTCGAACTTCGAGTGGAAACTCGCCAGTGTTCGCGTAGTCGGCATCGGCTTCTGAACTGCCGATGCACAGCACTCAAGTGCGCTTCCCTACTCCAGATCCCCACTTGGCATCGCGGCCAGCAGGCCTGAACCCGGCTTCTTGCGGAACGTCAGGTAAATCTGCGAGCCGACCAGCACCAGGCAAAGGCTGAGGAACAGCGCACTGATCGGCCGGGTGACGAACACCGACATGTCATAGTGTGAGATTGTGACGGCGCGACGGAACGTCTCCTCGAACTGCTTGCCGAGAACGAACCCGAGCAGCACCGGTGCCGGCTGGAAGCCCAACTGCATGAACACCAGTCCGGCCAAGCCGATGGCCAACGTTTCAAGCACGCCGAATAGCGAATTGTTGACGCTGTAAGTACCGATGCAGATGAAGAACAGTGCAGCCGGATAAAGGAACTTGTAGGGGATCGTCAGCAACTTCACCCACAAGCCAATCATCGGCATGTTAAGCACCATCAGCATGATGTTGCCGATCCAGAAGCTGGCGATCAAGCCCCAGAACACGTCCGGATGCTGGGTCACGAGCTGCGGCCCCGGCTGAATGTTGTGAATGATCAGCGCCGACAGCAGCAGCGCCATGACCGCGTCGCCGGGAATGCCGAGGCTCATGGTCGGAATGAAATCGCCCTGCACGGACGAGTGGGTGGCGGCTTCCGGACAGGCGACGCCCTCTATCGCGCCATGGCCGAAACGCTCCGGTGTCTTGGAGATTTTCTTTTCGGTGGCGTACGCGATGAACGAGGCGATGGTCGGGCCGACGCCGGGGATCAGCGAACACAGGCTGCCGATGATGGTGCCGCGAAAGGCCGGCATCGCCCCGAGCTTCAGGTCAGCGCGCGAGGGCCACAGGTCGCGAAAACGTACTTTGGTGTAAGCGGCGTTGATCGGGGCCATGCGGTTGACCGTCTTCATGAACTCGGCGATGCCGAACAGGCCGAGCGCGATGGCGACGATCTCGAAGCCCTCGTACATGTGCAGCGAGCCGAACGTGAAACGCTCCTGGCCGGTCTGGGGGTCGTTGCCGACGGTCGCTAAAAGCAGGCCGAGCACGGTCATGGAAATGCCTTTGAGGGCAGAGCCTCGCGACAGCGTGGAACCGGCCAGCAGGCCTAGCAGCATCAGCGAACAGATGTCGGCCGCGCCGAATTGTTGCGACGCCATGACCAGCAGCGGTGCCATGAACATCATCTGCACGATGCCGAATGACGCGCCGAAGAACGACCCCATCATGGTGATGCCAAGCGCGGTGCCCCCCTTACCCTGCTTCGTCAACGGGTAGCCGTCGAGACAGGTGACCGCGTGCGGTGGATGGCAAGGCAGATTGAGCAGGATCGAGCAAATGGCACCGCCGTATTGCGCACCATAGTAGATCCCGGCCAGCATGAGGATGGCACCCACGTGCGGCACCTTATACGTCAGCGGCAGCAGGATGGAGATCGCCGACAGCACGCCCAGTCCGGGAAGCACGCCGACAAGATTGCCGATCAGCACGCCGATCAGGCAATACATGATGTTGTGCGGTTCGAGCGCGACGCTGAAGCCGAAAGCCAGATTGGTGAAGACATCGGTCATCATAGCGAGAAGCCCTGGAGCTGGAATAACGGCAGGTTCATTTTCAGGCCGTAGATGAACACGGCGACGCCGACGACGGTGATCACCGATGCCAACACGAACGATCCCAGCCAGGTTGCATCCTTGTCGCCGATGGCGGCAATGAACACGCATGCGAATGTGCCGGCCACCATGCCGAGCGTCTGGGTGAGCACGACGAAGGCGAGCATGCCGATCACGATGGCAAAGCCGCCCTTGATATCCGGAGTTTTCGGCGCGGTGGGATCGAGGTGGTCATGCGCGCCTTCGCCGACGGGGTCGGCGGCATTGATGGCGATCAGCAACCCCAGCGTCACGAGGATGATGCACAGCACCATCGGCAGCATGCCCGGCCCGATGTTGCGCAGATTGCCGATGTTGTAGTTGAGGGTGTTGAGGCCCATGAACACGCCGATGAAAGCGATCAACGCGCCTGCGTAGTAGTCTCGTTTCACAGATATTTCTCCCGCCGGCCCGCAGCGCTGTGGACGCGCCTTCACAAGCTCGAATACGACTTCACGTTCAAAGGTTTTTTATTGCTCTGTCAAGACAATGCCACGATCTCGGCGGCGCCGGCGTTCGCTCGTGCCGGGCGTGATGCGGCACGGACACGCGCCGCATCACGCTGGCTGCCTCAACTTGCCGCCATCGTTACCGCGTCGCGGGCCATGACCTTGATCAGTTGGGCACGGTAATCGGCACCCGCATGGATATCGCTGCCGAGCAATTTGACATCGATCGCGATACCGGCAATCGCACTCACGGCAAACGACTTCGACAGTGCGGCCTCCATTGCGGGGACCCTGAAAACACCATCGGCTCCAGCGCCGGTCACAGCGACGCGAACACCGGCCGCCGTTTCCGCAACCGCAACGCCGGCCAAGGCAAACCGCGAGGCGGGATTGGAAAAGCGCGCGTAGCCGAAGCGCTTCGGAATGGGAAAATGAATTTCGGTGAGAATTTCATTTTCCTTCAACGCAGTCGTGAATAGACCCTGAAAGAAGTCTTCTGCCGACAAGGTGCGCTGGCTGGTCTTGAACGTGGCACCAAGCGCGAGGGCTGCAGCGGGATAGTCGGCGGCCGGATCGTTGTTGGCGAGCGAACCGCCGATCGTGCCGCGATTGCGCACCTGGGGATCGCCGATGTTTTCGGCGACGTCAGCCAGATGCGGGATCGCCGATTTGACCTCCTGCGAATTGGCAACCGCATGGTGCGTGACCATCGCGCCGATGACCAGCATGCCATCCTTGCGGCTGATCGATTGCAGGCCGGCAATGCCGCCGAGATCGATCAACACCGAGGGCCGGGCGAGACGCTGCTTCATCGTCGGCAGCAAGGTTTGTCCACCCGCCAGCACTTTCGCGTCAGGAGATGACGCCAGCGCTGTTGCAGCCTCTTCGATCGTCGGGGGACGTTGATAGTCGAACGAGTACATGGCTGGCTCCGGTTACGCTTTCAACTTTATCTCGGCACCATCAGTCGACGCGACGCGATCAACCGCTCGGCTCATTCTGCCGCATGTCTCAACGCGCTTTGTTGGGTTGCACGCCAGACCGCTTGCGAGGTGGCGGGCATGGCGATGTTTTCGTGGCCGAGTGCGTCGGTGATGGCGTTGATCAACGCGGGCGGCGATGCGATGGCCCCCGCCTCGCCGCAGCCCTTGATGCCGAGCGGGTTGGACGGACATGGCGTGGTGGTCATGCCGACATCGAACGACGGCAGGTCGTCGGCTCGCGGCATGCAATAATCCATGAAGCTGGCTGTCACGAGTTGGCCGGCGTCGTTATACACAGCGCCTTCCAGCATCGCCTGCCCGATGCCCTGCGCAATGCCGCCGTGCACCTGCCCCTCGACGATCATCGGATTGATGATCGTTCCGAAATCATCGACCGCCGTCCACCGTTCGATCTTGGTGACGCCGGTTTCCGGATCGATCTCGACCTCCGCAATATGCACGCCGGAGGGGAACGTGAAGTTCTTCGGGTCGTAGAACGCGCCTTCCTTGAGGCCGGGCTCGATAACGGAACTGTCGAACTTGTGGGCGACATAGGCTTGCAGCGCGACTTCACCGAATGCCATCTTGTTGTTGGTGCCGCGAGCTTCGAAAATGCCATCCACGAAATCGACCTGGTCGACGGGGACTTCCATACAGGCGGCGGCGACGGTGGTGGCTTTCTTGATCACCTTCTCGAGCGCCACGAAAATGGCGCTCATGCCAACCGCGCCAGAACGCGAGCCGTAGGTGCCCATGCCCATCTGCACCTTGTCGGTGTCGCCATGCACGATCGACACCTGCTCGATGGGAATGCCGAGCTTGCTGGAGACAAGCTGGGCAAACGTGGTTTCGTGACCCTGGCCGTGGCTGTGCGATCCGGTGAGCACCTCGACCGTTCCGATCGGGTTGACCCGCACTTCGGCCGATTCCCACAAGCCGACGCCCGCACCGAGCGAGCCGACAGCCTTGGATGGCGCGATGCCGCACGCTTCGATATAAGCTGAAAAGCCAATGCCGCGCAGCTTACCCCTTTTGATGCTGGCCTGCCGGCGCGCGGGAAAGCCTTTGTAATCGGCCATTTCAAGCGCCTTGGCCATGCTGGCGGGATAATCGCCGACGTCATAAGCCATGATCACCGGCGTCTGGTGCGGGAAGGTCTTGATGAAGTTGTGCACGCGGAATTCGGCCGGGTCTTTCTTCAACTGTCGCGCACTCACTTCCATCAGGCGTTCAATGACGAAAGTGGCTTCCGGTCGGCCAGCCCCGCGATAGGCATCGACAGGCGCAGTATTGGTGTAGACGCCATCGACTTCGCAATAGATCGCGGGGATATCGTACTGTCCGGACAGCAGCGGCGCATAAAGATAGGTCGGCACCGACGACGAGAACGTCGATAGATACGCGCCGAGATTGGCGATGGTTTTGACGCGTACGGCCTGCACTTTGCCTGCGGCGTCGATGGCGGCTTCAGCCGTTGTAACATGATCGCGGCCGTGCGCGTCGGACAGAAAGGCTTCGGTGCGGTCCGAAGTCCATTTGACGGGACGGCCGACTTTCTTTGAGGCCCACGTGCAGACGACTTCCTCGGCGTAGATGAAAATCTTGGAGCCGAAACCGCCGCCGACATCAGGAGCGATGACGCGCAGCTTGTTCTCGGGTGCGATCCCGATGAAGGCTGACATCACGAGGCGGGCGACGTGCGGGTTCTGGCTGGTGGTGTATGTGGTGTAGCCGCCCGAGCCACGATCGAATTCGCCGATGGCGGCGCGTGGTTCCATGGCGTTGGGGATCAGCCGGTTGTTGACAAGATCGATCTTGGTGACGTGGGCTGCCTTGGCGAAGGCTTGGTCGGTGGCATCCTTGTCGCCGAGATGCCACTGGTAGACAGTGTTGTTAGGGGCTTCGGCGTGCAACTGCGGCTGGCCGGCTTTTTGTGTCAACCCGACATCGACCGAGGCTTTGTGCACGTCATAATCGACGTTGACGAGTTCGGCGGCGTCCCGCGCCTGGTTGAGCGTGTCGGCGATGACCACGGCGACGTGATCGCCGACATAACGTACCTTGTCGACGGCGAGCGCGGGATGGCCACCGGCTTTCATCGGTGACCCGTCTTTGGAATGGATCATCCAGCCGCAGATCAGGCCGCCGATCTTGTCGGCCGCGAGATCCTTCCCCGTCAGGATCCGGCGCACGCCAGGTGCTTTCGCGGCCTCGGCGAGGTCGAGGCTTTTGATGGTCGCATGCGCGTGTGGCGAGCGCACGAACACGGCGTACGTCTGACCGGGCCGGTTGATGTCGTCGGTGTATTGGCCGTTGCCGGTGATGAAGCGGAAATCCTCGCGCCGGCGGACGGACTGACCGATGCCTGATGGGTTGGTCATGGAGAAGTCTCCGCTGAAAAGTCGACGCCGTGGCTTCTATTCTTTCGTCATGACCGCGTAGGCGGCCACCCTAGCATGTATCGCTTGCAGTGAAGGCGGATTGGCAATTTCGATGTCGTTGTGCGCTCATTCCGAGCCAGAAAAATCACCTTGCTTGGGTGGCCGCCATCGCGGCCATGACGAAAACTTGGGAGCGCGATGCTCAAGCCGACGATTTTGCCATCGCGGCGGCACCGGCACCAACGGCCTTGACGATTTTGTGATAGCCGGTGCAACGGCAGATGTTACCTTCCAGCTCTTCGCGAATGGTATGTTCGTCGAGCTTGTGTCCCTTTCGATTGACGATATCGATCGACGACATGATCATGCCCGGCGTGCAATAACCGCATTGCAAGGCGTGGTGTTCGCGGAACGCTTCCTGCATCGGGTGCAGGTGATCCTCGGTGCCGATGCCCTCGATGGTGATGACCTTGGTGCCTTCGCAGCTGACCGCAAGGGCCGTGCACGACTTGATGGCACGGCCATCGACATGCACGACACAGGCACCGCACTGGCTTGTATCGCAGCCGACGTGAGTGCCGGTCAGTTGCAGCCTATCTCGCAAGAGTTGCACTAGGAGCGTGCGCGGCTCGATGTCTTCAATTACAGACTGACCATTGACGGTGAGAGTCACCTTCATATGTCGGGCTCCTTTTGCGCGCATCATCGTCGTTGCGTCTCGCGCTGAACGTCCTTGGCGGAAGCAAAGCGGCGGTTACAGCTCAGAACCCCGTCAGCATCTCGCGTCTCAAACCGTCATGCAACGGGAATTTGCAAACTGCGGTCAAGTATCGAAGCGCCACCGCACCAGCGGTGCGCAAGGGCGGGTCGTCGTCTGCTCTCTCAACTATGTTCGACAACGCTTGAGCCCGACGGCGCGAGCGCCATTGACGAGCCGGCGGCTTGGCGTCATAGCCACGGCATTCTTTATGGAACCGGGTGCGGGCTCTGAATGGTTAAGAGCACGAACGTTGTTCCGTCCCCAAACTCACGCGCCACACGCAGCGACGCGTCGTGCTTCAATTCCAACGGAGACCCATCTCATGGTAGTTAAAGTCGCCATCAACGGCTTCGGCCGCATCGGCCGCAATGTCCTGCGCGCGATCATCGAGTCGGGCCGCACGGACATCGAAGTGGTTGCCATCAACGATCTCGGCCCCGTGGAAACCAACGCGCATCTGCTGCGCTTCGACAGCGTGCACGGCCGCTTTCCACACAAGGTGACAGTTTCGGGAGATACCATCGATGTGGGGCGTGGGCCGATTAAGGTGACCGCGGAGCGAGATCCAGCCAAGCTGCCGCACAAGGCGATGGGCATCGATATCGCGCTGGAATGCACGGGCATTTTTACGGCCAAGGAAAAGGCGATGGCGCACATCGCAGCCGGTGCCAAGCGCGTGCTGATCTCGGCACCGGGGGAGAATTCGGATTTGACGGTGGTGTACGGTGTCAATCATCACAAGCTGACCAAGGACCACATCGTGGTTTCGAATGCCTCGTGCACGACCAACTGTCTCGCGCCGGTTGCCAAGGTGCTCAACGATGCCATCGGCATCGAAAAGGGCATGATGCTGACGATTCATTCCTACACCGGCGACCAGCCGACGCTCGACACCATGCACAAGGATTTATATCGCGGACGCGCGGCGGCGCTGTCGATGATCCCGACCTCCACGGGCGCGGCCAAGGCGGTCGGCCTGGTACTGCCGGAACTGAATGGCAAACTCGACGGCTTCGCGATGCGCGTGCCGACGCCGAACGTGTCGGTGGTCGACCTCAAGTTTATCGCAAAACGCGCGACGACCAAGGACGAAGTCAACGCGGCGATCAAGGCTGCGGCGAATGAAGGTCCGCTGAAGGGCATTCTTAACTTCACCAACAGCCACAACGTATCGGTCGATTTCAACCACGACCCGCACTCGTCGACCTTCCACATGGACCAAACCGAGGTGATGGACGGCACCTTCGTTTCGGTGCTCTCTTGGTATGACAACGAATGGGGCTTCTCCAACCGCATGGCCGATACTGCGGTCGCGATGGGAAAATTGCTGTAAATCACTGAATTTGCATTATCAAAAGCCCCGTCCGCTAGCCTGGATGGGGCTTTTTGCGTCGCCATTCCCAGCGTTACGCGGCGGCGCAGCCGCAGCCCTCGGCACCGACGACGCCGGCGACCACGAGTTGCTCGAACATCGCTCTATCGTCGCCGGGCAGGATGCGGACCTTCGCTGGGTGGTCAAGTGCCACAACCAAGGTCAGACCGCCTCGATCCAAGCGGAATCGTTCGCCGGCCGCCAACACGATGTCGCGGGGATCTCCGGCCTGCGTGATCCACACCGCGCCTTCGACGTTACAAATCTCAGTCCCCGTACCATCGACGATGCGCATGGGCTGCCCCGTGGCAATGCGGGTCGGCAAGAAAGTGATATCGTTGAGCATGGCGCGTCCTCGCATGAGAAAAATTGATGCAAACACGAACGCTTGACGTTTCATGCTCGCATTATCAGAATGATCTCAATGCAACTTTCTCTCAAACGATCAAATCTCACTTCATGCATGAGAAATAGGAATGCATAAAAAACGCTATGACCTGCCTTCGCTCGACTTCATCCAAGGTTTTGAAGCAGCGGCCCGCCACCTCAGCTTCACCAAGGCGGCGGAGGAGTTGTTTCTGACGCAATCCGCCGTCAGTCGCCAGATCAAGGCTTTGGAGGAAAATCTCGGGGTCTTGCTTTTCGAGCGCCAGCACCGAGCCCTGTCGCTGACCGATGCCGGCCAGGAACTCTATGGCGTGGCAGTCGACGTTCTTGCGAGATTGCAGACCGCAACCACCGCATTGCGGGCCGAGCGGCAGCCGCGCCAACTATCGATCACGACCACGACGGGATTTGCGGCGTTGTGGCTCATTCCGCGGCTCAAGCGATTCACCTCCGGGCATCCCGATATCGACGTCCGTATTTCCGCGACCGACACGGCCGTCAATCTTGAGCGCGGCCTTGTCGACATCGCCATCCGCTATGGCAGCAAGCAAACAATGCCAGCGGATGCGATCGCCCTGTTCGGCGAAGAAATTTTGCCGGTCTGCAGCCCGTCGCTGGCGGCGGACAGTGCGACCCCGCTCGAAACACCCAGCGACCTGCAACATCATGCGCTTCTGCACCTGGATTACCCCGGACTGCAGAAGAGCTGGTTCGACTGGGGAACATGGCTTACCGCCGTCGGCATCGGCGATTTGAAACCTGCGGGCACGCTGCATTTTTCTCAATACGATCAGATGATACATGCGGCCATCGCCGGACAGGGTGTCGCCCTCGGGCGCATGCCGTTGCTGACGGAACTCATTCGCTCCGGCAGTTTGATTGCACCGTTCGAAAAGAGCGTGATGGGTACGCGCGCTTATTTTGTGCTCACGACGCGAAATGCCTACACCAAACCTTATGCCGCTGAGTTCACCGGTTGGCTGCGGCGGGAGGCGCAAGCATCAGCGGTTAGCGACGCAATCGGGGTTGGGGCGGGCGTCAGGGTCGGGGCGGCTTTGGATGCAAACGCAAAAAACGCCACCCCGTGAGGGATGGCG
>JANXYD010000447.1 GCA_025350265.1 Hyphomicrobiaceae bacterium
AACGCCAGGCCGACCGCCCCACCCAGGTTGCGCGTCAGATTGAACAAACCCGACGCGTTTTTGAGACGCTCGGGAGGCAGTGAGCCGAGTGCGATGTTGTTGACGGGGACCATGGCGAACATCAATCCCGCGCCACGGAGCACTTGCGGCCAGAAAATCTCCCAGAAGTCCCAATCGCGCGTCAGCCCCACCATCAGATAGCAACTCAACGCGAATGCCATCAATCCCCCGAAGATCATCAGGCGCGGGTCGATTTTGCTCATCAATTTGCCCACGATGGGCGCGCACATGAATTGCACCAGCCCCGTCACGAACAGTGCTTCGCCGATCATCAAGGCGTTGTAGCCGCGGATCTGCCCGAGGTAGACCGGGTAAAGATAGGTGAGGCCATAAAGGCCGATGCCGACCATGAATGAGAATGTCGACCCGAGCGCGAAGTTGCGATCTGTGAATGCGCGAATATCGACGATCGGACTTTTCGTCGTCAATACGCGCCAGAAGAAGATGATCGCCGAAACGCCCGACACCCACGTCAGCAGCCACACCGACTCGTCGTTGAGCCAGTCGTTGCGTGGCCCTTCCTCGAGAACATATTCCAGCGCTCCGAGGAAGCCTGCCATCGACACCAGGCCGATCCAGTCGAACGATTCCAGCAGCGACCAGTTCGGCTCGTCAAAATCGATGCGGAGAAACGCTGCCGCCGTCACGATGATGCCGGGTACCACGTTGATGAAGAACAGCCAGTGCCATGACAGCGCGTCGGTCAGGTAACCACCGACCGTTGGGCCGATTGTCGGGGCCAGCGTCGCCACGAGGCCGATCATGGGCGCCACGATCGGAATTTTCGAACGCGGAAAAATCGAATAGCTGGTTGCAAAAACGGTCGGGATCATGCCGCCGCCGATGAAGCCCTGCACCGCACGCCAGAAGATCATGCCGGTAATCGACGTGCTCAGCCCGCACATCAAGCTGGCGATGGTAAAGCCGCCGGCCGAAATGGTGAAGAGGTAGCGCGTGCCGATCGCCCGCGACAGGAAGCCCGAAAGCGGGATCATGATCACTTCGGCGATCAGGTAGGCGGTCTGCACCCAGGTAATTTCATTGGCACTGGCAGAGAGCCCTGCTTGGATCTCGGCCAGCGACGCGGACACGATCTGAATGTCCAGGATTGCCATGAACATACCGAACACCATCAACAAGAACGTGACGAGCTTGTGCATGTCGATCTTGTCGTCGGCCGCAGCTGGCGCTGCCGACCCGAAAGATGTCGTCGCTGTCGTGGCCATTACGGTGATGTCCAGATGAGGCGCTGTTACCGTGGCATCAGTTGTGCGGCACGGCTGCGGCGTTAGGGGCCGGCTGTGGGGTGCCGCGTGGTGTCTTGGTGTCGACGCTGACGACCACGCTCATGCCCGGGCGCAAAATGCCCTTCGCAGCGGTTTCGGCAGGGACCGCGATACGCACGGCCACGCGCTGCACGACCTTGGTGAAGTTACCGGTCGCGTTGTCTGGCGGTAGCAGCGAAAACACCGCGCCGGAAGCAGGCGCAACACTCAGCACTTCGCCTTGAATGATGCTGCCGGATTGCGCGTCGACGGTGACCTTGACTTTTTGCCCGACTTGCAGCCGCGACAGTTGCGTTTCCTTGAAGTTGGCGTCGATGTACACGTCTTGCAAGGGAACCAGGCTGGCCAGCCGTTGCGCTGGCTGCACGAAGTCGCCAACCTGCATGGCGCGATTGCCGAACACGCCATCGAAGGGTGCGCGCAACTCGGTGAACGACAAATCGCGCTCTGACTTGGCAAGCGAGGTCTCATTCTGTTTCAGCACGTTCTCCGCTTCCGTGCGCTGGCCGCCGTAGACCGCAACAGTTGCCGCGGCTGATGCGACAGCCGCGTCGGCGCTGGCGACGGCAGCGATCGCCTGGTCGCGCGTGGCCTGAGAATTTTCCAATGTCGCCGCGCTGTTGATCTGGCGCGAGTTGAGGTCGGTCTGCCGCTTGAAGTCCAAGTTGGCTCTGACCAATGCGGCACGCGCCGAAGCAGCTTGCGCCTTGGCCTGCTCGACCATGGCCTGCTGCGCCAACACCTGCTTGCCGATGCGATCGATGGTCGCGCGCTGGGTCTCGATCTGGTCGCGCGCCGAACGCACAGACAACTGATAATCGACAGGATCGATCCGCGCGATCAAATCGCCTTTCTTGACCGGGGCATTGTCGCCGACCGTAATTTCGGTCACGTAGCCCGACGCTTTCGGCGACAGCGTTGCCGCCCGCGCGCCGACGTAGGCGTCATCCGTCACCACCTGAAATCGGCCAACCGTCCACCATGAAGCCAGGAAGTATGCACCGATTGCCAAAGCACCGATCGCGACACCGGCGATGATTTGCGGACGCAATCTTTTAATCAAGCCGGCCTTCTGCGCGCGCTCGGGCTGAACTTGGGCAGGCTGCTTCGGCGACGCCTTCGAGGTGTCTGCTTTAGCCGGTGCGGGGCGCAGATCGG
>JANXYD010000480.1 GCA_025350265.1 Hyphomicrobiaceae bacterium
CGCACATCTGCCGCCCCCTCATCTGGCCTGGGATGCCCCGATTATACGCATAAACAATGGGTTTTTGCTACTAGGCAGGTACCTAGTGGACCACTGGATGCAATGCTGGCACGCTACGCCCAGCAATTTTGATCATCGTCCCCGTTGCCTTTCGCGAGACAGTCATGAGCACCAACGCCACCATCATCATCGGCCACGACGGCCCCGTCACCATCATCTCGATCAATCGCCCTGAGCGGCGCAACGCGGTCGATGGCCCCACCGCCAAACTGCTGTTCGATGCGTTTCAGGCCTTCGATGCCGATGCGACTGCGTCGGTCGCCGTATTCACCGGCATCGGCGGTTCGTTCTGCGCGGGGGCCGATTTGAAAGCCGTCGCGACCGGCGATCTCGAACGCCAGTCCGTGATCGCTGGGCAGAACACCATCGCGCCGATGGGACCGAGTCGGCTGTTGCTCTCAAAGCCGGTCATCGCCGCGATCGAGGGTTACGCAGTCGCTGGCGGCACCGAGCTCGCGCTGTGGGCGGACCTGCGCGTGGCCTCTGAAACAGCCGTGTTCGGCATCTTCTGCAGGCGCTTCGGCGTGCCTCTTATCGACGGCGGCACCATTCGGCTGCCGCGCCTGATCGGCCAATCGCGCGCCATGGACCTGATCCTCACCGGCCGGCCGGTCGACGCCGACGAAGCGCTGCGGATCGGCCTCGCCAATCGCGTCGTACCCGCAGGCCAGGCTCGGGCGGCGGCGCTTGCGCTTGCGCACGAATTGGCCAAGTTCCCGCAAGCGTGCCTGCGCAATGATCGCCGCTCCGTGTTCGAGCAATGGGACCGCGATCACGAGGCAGCCCTGCTGGACGAAATGCGCGGCGGGCTCGATGTCATCGCGTCGGGCGAGACACGCGATGGCGCGACGCTGTTTACATCCGGCAAGGGCCGGCACGGCAAGTTCTGATCGCCACTGCTCATGTCCTCCCACCCCTTTCGCTTGCCGCGCCACTTTGCTATGGCGGCTGCGGGCCACCTCTCCCCACCGAGAGGCACCTATCTGGAAGGATAGTTTCATGACCACGCTTGCCAAGCCGGCCAACAAACCGGCCGTCGCTCATTTTTCATCTGGCCCCTGCGCCAAGCGCCCCGGCTGGACCCTCCAAGCTCTCGAAGGCGCATTTCTCGGTCGCTCGCATCGCGCCAAGGAAGGCAAGGCCCGGCTCAAGCTTGCCATCGACAAGACGAAAGCCATGCTCGGCGTGCCCGCAGGCTATCATTGCGCCGTCGTGCCCGCGTCCGACACCGGTGCCTATGAAATGGCGATGTGGGCGATGCTCGGCGCACGCGGCGTCGAGGCGCTGGCGTGGGAAAGTTTCGGTGCCGGCTGGGTCACCGACATCACCAAGCAATTGAAGCTCAAAGACGTCCGCGTGACGACCGCCGCCTACGGCCATCTGCCCGATCTCGCCAAGGTCGATTTTAACTGCGACGTGCTCTTCACCTCCAACGGCACCACGTCAGGCGTGCGCATTCCGAATTACGATTGGATTCCGGCCGACCGTTCCGGCCTGACATTTGCCGACGCCACTTCGGCGGCGTTCGCCCAACCGATCGATTGGCCGAAGGTCGATGTGCTCACATTCTCCTGGCAAAAAGTGCTCGGCGGGGAAGCCGCGCACGGCATGCTGATCCTCAGCCCGCGCGCCGTCGCCCGTTTGGAAAGCCACACGCCGGCGTGGCCCATGCCGAAAATTTTCCGCATGACGAAGTCGGGCAAGTTCATGCAGGAAGTGTTCGAGGGCGAGACGATCAACACGCCGTCGATGCTGGCGCTGGAAGATTACCTCGATGCGCTGAAGTGGGCTGACTCCATCGGCGGGGCCAAGGCTTTGGCCGCGCGCGCTGACGCCAACGCCAATGCGCTCAATGCCTGGGTCGATCGCACCGCGTGGATCGAGAACCTCGCTGTTGTCCCCGCCACACGCTCCAACACCAGCGTGTGCTTGCGCATCGTCGATCCCGCAGTGACGAAATTGTCGCTCGACGCGCAGGCGGCATTCGCCAAAGCCATCGCCGCTACGCTCGATAAGGAAGGTGTCGCCAACGACATTGCGTTTTATCGCGATGCACCCCCGGGTTTGCGGATCTGGTGCGGATCGACCATCGAGCGCGCCAACGTTGAAGCGTTGACGCCCTGGCTGGATTGGGCGTTCGGCGTTGAAAAATCGAAAATCGCGTAACGTCGCGCTACGCGACACGTTTACGATTTCGCTCGAACGGGGCCAAGACCAGCCCCACCAACCCTCAAGCTCCCTCTGTTAAAAGACTGAGGGTTCGGGAGCTGTGCTCCCGATCGGGTGCAGGGCGGAAGCCCTGCTCGCGTAGCGACCTCACTCCGGAGCACCCCATGACCAAACCCCGCGTCCTCATTTCCGACGAACTTTCCCCAGCCGCCGTGCAGATCTTCAGGGATCGCGGCATCGACGTCACGTTCGAACCCGCGCTCGGCAAGGACAAGGACCGCCTCGCCAAACTCATCGGCGACTTCGACGGCCTCGCCATCCGCTCCGCCACCAAGGTCACCGACAAGCTGCTTGCCGAAGCCAAGCGCCTGAAGGTGATCGGCCGCGCCGGCATCGGCGTCGACAACGTGGATATCAAGTCGGCCACCGCGCGCGGCATTATCGTCATGAACACGCCGTTCGGCAATTCGATCACGACCGCCGAACACGCCATCGCGATGATGATGGCG
>JANXYD010000483.1 GCA_025350265.1 Hyphomicrobiaceae bacterium
CGAAAAACTTCTCCATTCTCCGGTCCTCGTCACACTTGGCCCGGCTCATCCAATCCCCCAATGCTACCCGCATTGAGACGATCACAGATTACCGGACATATCGTGTGCTACAGAAACCGGACAACTCGTGTGCTGCTGACAGCTGGTGGCGGGCTTGTTGTTTACGCTGTCGTGTTTCCACTATTATACGGCCGGTTTCGGACTGCTGCCGGAGGTAACGCATCGCGGCATCCATCTGGCGTTCGTGCTCGGCTTGATCTTTCTGGTGTTTCCGTTCCGCCGCGCAACCAGCCTTGCGATCCCACCGTCGAGCGTTCTGCATCCGTTGGGATTACCGCTTGTCGACTGGGTGCTGTCACTGGGTGCTGTGCTATCCGCACTCTACGTACCGTGGGTGTTTCACGATCTGGTGTTCCGCATCGGCAATCCGGATCCGGCCGACTGGATCATGGGTACGATCATGATCGTGGTGATGCTGGAAGCGACGCGGCGCGCCGTCGGCATCGCCTTGCCGCTGATTGCCATCGTGCTGATGATCTACGCCTTGTTCGGGCCGAACCTGCCCGGCATTCTCGCTCACCCCGGCAATAGCTGGAAAAGCATCGTCAATCATCTGTATCTGACCAGCCAAGGTATCTACGGCATCGCGCTGGGCGTGGTGGCGACCTACGTATTCCATTACGTGTTGTTCGGCGTGCTTGCGACACGCATCGGACTCGGCCGCCTGTTCATCGATCTGGCCACCGCGCTGGCCGGCCGCTTTTCGGGTGGTCCGGCGAAAGTGTCTATTTTCGCGTCCGGCCTGTTCGGCATGATCTCCGGCTCGTCGATCGCCAATACGGTGACGGTAGGGTCGCTGACGATTCCGATGATGATCCGCATCGGTTATCCCCGTCATTTCGCGGCCGCCGTCGAATCGACCGCGGCCACCGGCGGCCAGATCACGCCACCGATCATGGGGGCCGCAGCCTTCCTCATGGTTGAATACCTGGGCCTACCGTATCAGACGATCATTCTGGCGGCGATCGTGCCGGCGAGCATGCACTTCTTCG
Source organism: Hyphomicrobiaceae bacterium (assembly GCA_025350265.1). Classification (GTDB taxonomy): domain Bacteria; phylum Pseudomonadota; class Alphaproteobacteria; order Rhizobiales; family Hyphomicrobiaceae; genus JABFRJ01. Next base: position 1,053 of record JANXYD010000483.1, read on the forward strand.
GCGTGTTCTGTCAGGTGCACTTCGAGGCCAAGAAGCTGGGCATGCAAGGCATGGCCGCAGCCGATATGCCGGATTGGCGCGCGGTATTACGGCGAGATTGGCCGGCTGCGGCGCCGCTAGTGGTGCTGTTGCTCGTGTTGTTTTCGGATTTCACGCCTTATCTCGCAGCGTTCTGGGGCATTACGGCGTGCATCGTGGTGGGGCTGACAAACCGCAATCCGGTGGTGGCGGTGGGGCTGGTTGCAGCACTGGTCGGGGCGATCTGGCTCGGCATTGTCAACACGTGGGCGGGCTTGTTGCCGATCATCGCCGGCTGTACGGCCGTCAGTGTCTACTGGACGATCAACTATGACACCGGTTACGCCCGCCTGATCGATATCGGCGACGCGTTCGTACTCGGTGCTAAATATGCCATCAGTGTCGGTGCTGCGGCGGCCACCGTCGGCATTATTGTCGGCGTGGTCACGTTGACGGGCATCGGCTTCAAACTATCGGATATCATTACCTCGGTCGCGGCGGTCATGGCTGCTGGCATCGGCACGCTGATGCCGATTTGGATGTTCGACGGCGTCGGATTGACGCTGTTCTTCACGCTGGTGCTGACGGCGATCGTCTGCCTGTTGCTCGGCTGCGGCGTACCGACGACGCCGACTTACATCATCATGGTGACCATTGCCCAGCCGGCACTGGCCAAGCTCGGCGTCGCGCCGCTGGTGTCGCATTTCTTCGTGTTCTATTATGGCGTGCTGGCTGATATCACGCCGCCGGTGGCGTTGGCTGCATACGCGGGTGCCAGCATGGCAGGTGCCGACCCATTCAAAACCGGCAACACGGCGTTCCGGCTTGCCATGGCAAAGGCGCTGGTGCCGTTCGTGTTCGTTTATTCGCCGGCCATGCTGCTGGTCACCAAGGAATTCACCTGGCCGGCGTTCTTTGAAACGACATCCGGCTGCGTGGTCGGTATCGTGTTGCTGGCGGCGGCGCTCACCGGCTACGGCCTTGCCTACATGAAGACATGGGAGCGGGCCTTACTGTTCGTGGCGTCAGTGATGGTGATCAGTCCGAGCCGCAGTGCCACATTGGTCGGCCTGGTGCTGGCCGCGCCCGTCGTCCTGCATCAGGTGGCGTTGTGGCGCTCGGGGCGTGACCAGGCGGCACCGATGGCTATCATCCGGCCAGCGTAGGGACGCGCGGAATTCCGACGTGCGGATGGTACAAAATGCTCAATGCGCGTTGAGGAAAGTGGCGCGATAGTTGCCTTTTTCGTTCACGAACAACTCGGGCACCTGTGGATGGCGCAAAGCCTTGCCGCTGTCATCAGGCAGCAGGTTCTGCTCTGAAACGTACGCCACATACTCAGTCTCGGCGTTTTCGGCCAGCAGATGATAAAACGGCTGATCCTTGCGCGGGCGGATCTCGGCGGGGATCGACGACCACCATTCCTCGGTGGACGCGAATACAGGATCGATGTCGTAGATGATGCCGCGAAAGGGGTAGATGCGGTGACGTACGACGTCACCGACCCGGAATTTTGCTTCTCGCATTTGTGCTGGCATGGCCTTACGCCCGACTTGAACCAAGCACAAACAATAACATGCACGCCTCAAACAGCAAGCCGGCGCATGCCTTAAGTCTGGGCCAAGTGCATGTTTGCCACGCCACGCACGTCAATGCGCGTCTGGGCTCGGCCCGCCAGCCATATTCGGTCGCTTCATCCTGAAAACAGCCAATGCCAGCACGCTATACAGGACCGCCAGCACCAGAAAAACGTCGGAAAACGCGATGACGACCCCCTGTCGGTGCACCAGCATGTACATCTGCTTGAGCGCCATATCGGACGCATCGGAACCGAACTGCGAAAAGCTCCGCGTCGCATTCGACATCGCCTCGACCACCGGCTGACGCGACCAGGTGAAGTTCTCGTGCAGCCGCGCCAGATGCAAATCGGTGCGGTAATTCAAGATCGTATTCAATAACGCCAGG
>JANXYD010000009.1 GCA_025350265.1 Hyphomicrobiaceae bacterium
CTCAGGAAGTGCTCGACAAGGAGCACTACGGCCTCGAGAAAGTGAAAGAGCGCATCCTCGAATATCTCGCGGTGCAAACCCGCACGAACAAGCTGAAGGGCCCGATCCTGTGTCTCGTCGGCCCTCCCGGCGTCGGCAAGACGTCGCTCGGCAAGTCGATCGCCAACGCGACCGGCCGCGAATTCGTGCGCATGAGCCTTGGCGGCGTGCGCGATGAAGCGGAGATCCGCGGCCATCGTCGGACGTACATCGGGTCGATGCCCGGCAAAGTCATTCAGTCGATGAAGAAGGCCAAGCGGACCAACCCGCTGTTCTTGCTCGATGAAATAGACAAAATGGGCCAGGATTTCCGGGGCGATCCGGCGGCGGCCTTGCTCGAGGTGCTCGATCCCGAGCAGAACGCCACGTTCAACGATCATTATCTGGAAGTCGACTACGATCTATCGAGTGTGATGTTCGTCACGACGGCCAATTCACTGAACATTCCGCCGGCCCTTATGGACCGGATGGAGATCATTCGTCTGGCCGGTTACACGGAGAACGAGAAGGTTGAAATCGCCAAGCGGCATCTCATCCCCGGGCAAATGCAGGCGCATGGGCTCGATCAGGCTGAATGGTCGATTGATCATGCCGCGCTCGAGATCTTGGTGCGGCGCTATACGCGTGAAGCCGGTGTGCGCAGTCTTGAACGCGAGATTGCCAAGTTGGCTCGCAAGGCAGTCAAGGAGCTGATGACGTCGACGAAAAAGTCGGTAAAGGTCACTGCGGACAACGTCGAACATTATCTGGGCGTGCCAAAATATCGGTACGGCGAAGCCGAGCTGGAGGACCAGATCGGCGTCGTGACCGGACTGGCATGGACGGAGGTGGGCGGCGAAATCCTGACCATCGAAGGCGTTCTGATGCCAGGTAAAGGCAAGATGTCGGTCACCGGAAACCTTCGTGACGTGATGAAGGAATCCATCCAGGCCGCGCAGGCGTACGTGAGATCTCGCTCGCAGGAATTCGGCATCCCGCCGCCGACGTTCGAGACCAAGGATATTCACGTCCACGTGCCGGAAGGGGCCACGCCAAAAGACGGTCCATCGGCAGGCGTTGCGATGGCCACGGCGATCATCTCCATTCTGACCGGCATCGCGGTGCGCAAAGATGTCGCGATGACCGGCGAGATCAGTCTGCGTGGCCGTGTTCTGCCGATCGGTGGCTTGAAAGAGAAACTGTTGGCGGCGCTGCGGGCCGGCATCAAGACGGTCATCATTCCGGACGAGAATATCAAGGATCTCGCTGATATTCCGGATGAAGTGAAGCAAAAGTTGGATATCCGTCCAGTCGCCCGCGTGGAAGACGCACTCAGGGTAGCGCTGGTGCGGATGCCTGAGGCGATCACGTGGGTGGAGCCGCCCGCAGCCGTCGCCAATAAGGATGACAAGGCCGCGACCAATCGACCGGTCGCGCATTAATCGGCGCACGGCAAACCGGGCCTCGCAGTTCGCTGCGGGGCCTTTTTCTTTGCGAAAGCTTACCGACGCCGTCTTCGTCCGCGTAACTTGTTTCCGCGAACGCCACAAAATATGCTGCGTTGCAATAAGCTATCGAATCCCCCGTGAAATAAGGGATCACAACGGCTTTTTGTGCTTGACGCTGCCGCGTTTTGGGCGTTTTTCGCTCTCGTAACTGCGATGGTTGCGGTCGTTTCGATACCGGCAGCTTTTTGCATTTACGCGACAGTTCAAATGGCCCGCTTGCAAATTATGCCTCGCATCCAGGCGGTCTCTCGCGTCAACCCTCGCACCTTGCGAAATCGCACCGAGACGCGTCCACTCAAGCGAGCATGAAGAAAATGGAGCATCCGATCGGCGACTGTCGACAGATCTCCAAACACCGCCCTACAGCCCACCTCAACCTCAGGAGAAAATCACGTGAGCAAGCAAGATCTGATCGATGCCGTCGCCGAAAAATGCGACATGACGAAAGACAAAGCCAAGGACGCGGTCGAAGCGATGATCACGCAGATCGCCCACTCGATGAAGAGCGGCGGCGATATCCGCATTCCGGATTTCGGCACGTTCAAGGTTGCCAAGCGCAAGGCGCGTGAAGGCCGCAATCCAGCCACCGGCAAGACGATTCAAATTCCGGCCGCCAACGTGCCGAAATTCACACCGGCGAAGAAGCTCAAGGACCTGTTGAACTGAGCACACTGATCTGACGGCCAAACGGCGCGCCCAATGAGGCGCGCCGTTTGCGTTTCGGTTTATTTGCAGACCCGCTGGCGGGCGATGCAATAGGTCAAAGGGGCGGGATCGTTACACTTGAGCATGACCGGGCCGACGCCCGTGGCCTCCATTTTCTTGGTCGAATTTTTGAGCGCCGCATTGGCCATGAATTCCGCCAACCCACGCGTGATCATGGTCGCCTCGCCCCCCGCCATGACGCAGGATCTACGCGCAGCAAGGCTCGGCGTGGACAACGCGCACAATGCGACCGCAACAACCGCCGCCACCGTTGTCAGGCAAGATATCTTCGACTTGGGCGTACCCCCGCGATCACACCGCGCGACGGCGCTGCACAGCACGAAGGCGCTGGACGGCACCGAGATCGCGCCCGACGGCGCTCGCGATGGCGCGTTCGATGAAGGCGGATCGGCTTAGACCTGCGGTTTTGGCGGCCAAGTCGGCAGCCTCGACGATGGTCGGCTCCAACATGATATTCAGTCGCTGCTTGCGACCACTGTCCAGCAGCGGAACCAGGATGGCAATGCCGCCGGCGGCTAGGTCTTCGCTCACGTCGGTTCGAATTCTAAGAGCCGACATTTTCGACGCGTCGGGCATCACCTCGACGTCTTCGCTCCACAAGCGAAGTGCAATGCCGGCACTGTCGATGGCGTCTTCCAGTGTTTCAGCTGCAGCCGTGCAGCCGGGCAAGTCCGGGAAATGGACGCCGTAGGCGGTCCCGGATTCCTTGGATACGATGGCAACATAGCGTTTCACGGATTCTCTTTCAGCCAACCCGCTGCCTTCGCAATCGCGCGTGCAGTCCCGGTCGGCAGATCCTTTTTCGGATGCGGAACGATGATGGGCATTGGATGCGCCGGATGTCGAAACTTGTGGTGGCTGCCTTCGACTTTCACGAGCGCCCATCCCTCGGCTTGCAATCGACGGACAATCTCTCGGCTATTTCGTTCCAACGAAGGCATCGTGCGCTCCAGCTGCAGTTTTTAACTGCTGACAGATCCGCGGCCAAATGCCGTCAGTCCTTTCTGCGGCCTCATTAGGTGAGATGAGGTTGGGTTGGGTTAGCTGATGTCATGTGTAACCTATTACACACAAATTCGCAATGAGATTGTGGGCCGCCGCCCCCAAAAAGTCCGCCGCGCCCGCTCGTCACACCGGCCGGTCGCCTTTCTGGACTTTCAGCGTGCGATTGTCGGCGGCAGGCAGCATCTTGGCGGGATCGCGCGTGACAATGGCGTCGATGATGGTGGGAGTGGACGTGTTCTCCAACCCCTCGTGCAGTGCGGCGGCCAGCTTCTCCGGGTCATCGACGCGAATGCCGTGGCAGCCGAAGCCATTGGCGATCATGGCGTAGTCCATTTCCACCAGCTCGGACGATTGATAATGCCCGGGGCCATAGACGACATGCTGCAGCGCCTTCACGTAGCCGCTGGCGGCATTGTTGAAGACGACGGCCACGAAGTTCGCACCCAGCCGCCGTGCCGTCTCCAGCTCGCCCAGGCTCATATTGAAGCCGCCGTCACCGGTCAGCGACACCACACGACGTTTCGGCCCGACGGCCAACTGCGCCCCGATGCCGCCGGGGACGCCGTAGCCGATGGAGGCGAAGCCGCGATCGGGCAGGAAGTGCCGCCCGGCCTGCTTGGTGTCGAACATCAGCCCGCCCCAGTGCGCCGCGAAGCCGCCGTCGGCCACCACCACCCCGTCAGCCGGCATTGCCTTGTTGAGTTCGCCCATCAGGCGGCCGACGTTGATCGGGCTCTCCTTCGATTCCATCCGCTCCGCCGCGCCCTTGCGCCACAGCGCCATCGCCTTGGGAATTTCAGCCAGATAGGCTTTACGTGCGCCCGGCTTGCCCGCACCGAGCGCTGCATGCAGGTCCACCAGCGATAGCCGCGCATCGCCCGGCAGCGCCACGTCGGCCTTTGTCGTGCGGCCTATTTCCGACGGATCGATCTCAATATGAATGAGCGGCGTCTTCGGCGGAATGAGCGAAAAGCGCTTGGTGGCGATTTCGCCGAGCTTGCAGCCGACGACCAGCAGGCAATCGGACGCGGCGATCAGCGCATTGGCGATGCGATCGTAGCGGCCGAACAGCCCGGCCGATAAGGGACTGGTGCAGGGGATCGCCCCTTTGCCGCTCATGGTGTGGGCGACGGGAATGCCGTGCTCGGTGGCCAGCGCCAGCAAGGCGTCGTAGGCGGCCGAGATATGCACGCCGCCGCCGGCCAGGATCAACGGCCGCTTGGCCTTGGCCAACAGCGCGGCCGCCCGTTCGACATCGCTGGCATCCGGCCGCGTGCGGCGTGCTTGCGCCGAGCGCGTGCCCGGATCGACCCAGAAATCCGTCACGTCGAAGTCGAACTCCCCGTGCGCGATATCTTCCGGCACATCGATCAGCACCGGGCCGGGCCTGCCTGATGTCGCCACTGCAAACGCGCGCCGCACGTGCTCGGGAATCCGCCGGATCACCTCCACCCGGATGACCTCTTTGACGACAGGGCGCAACACGTCGAGCTGGCGCGCTTCCTGTGTCATGTTTTTCCACGCGTGTTCCCGATTGGCGTCACCGACGATGACGATCATGGGGATGCCCGCATTCAGGCTCTCGACCAGCCCGGTGACGAGGTTGGTGGCACCAGGCCCGAGCGTGCCGTCGGCGACGGCCGGCGTGTTGGTGACCTTGCCATAAGCGTCGGCGGCGAATGCGCCGCAGCGTTCATCGTTGATCAGGTAGTGCTTGAGGCCGAGCACGCGGCAGGCTTCGTAGAACGGCAGCAACTGGAACCCACCCATGCCGAACATCGGCCCCACTTCGGCGATTTTCAGCATCTCGGCAAGCGCCATGCCCCCTGTCATCAGGCGGGTCGAGTTGGAGGCGGTGGTGGTCATGGCCGAAGGTTCCGTTGATGGGGCTACTGACTGCGATCCAGCTTTTTGCAGCATCGATCCGCCGCCGTCCTGAAATAAAGTCGCGTCCGCAGAGCAGATATGCCGACGCTTCGCCCGTCACCATCTTGCCCCAACGATTCAGGTAGGGTTCCGCTTGGCCTGAACGCGACCGCAAACATAAATGGATCGTTGTCTCGCCACGCGGCCGCAAATATATTCCGATCCGCCGCATCTCGCAGCCCCAACTCATTTCGCATAAAGTTACATTTGCCGACACAATCCCACCCCGCCAAATTTACTGTGTTCCGCAACTCCGCGTGAAAACACAACCTGTGCGTGCTACATATGATTGTCCGCTCGCTCGTAGGCACTCGAGAGCTTCCCGAGGTCGCGGCGGATACCGTGGCCGGTGAAATGGGTTGCGTTCTGAGATGGGCGCGGCACCCCACATAAGCGGGCCAGTGATGTTTGAGCGTCGTACGTGACGGGCGGCCACAATCGGTGCCGGCGAAAGTCGGTGCGGATCGAGGCTGACTGGGATCGGGGCGAGTTCCCCCGTGAATGGACGACAACCCCGTCGGCATCGAATGAGGCGGGTCGCGGTTGGCCGATCCGCGCGCCGAGAGGCATCACCTTCCTGCCACGGAGCCGGATGACGCCGCATTAAGGGGACCGTGTGCCGAGAGATGCCACGGTCGCCCACCCGAAAGGCTGTTGCGGCGACATCCGCGCTACCACGGGCCTACTCAAATCCACGACGGGCAACCGTGCGTGGGTTTGGGTGCGT
>JANXYD010000079.1 GCA_025350265.1 Hyphomicrobiaceae bacterium
GTAAGGTCGTTCCGGTTTTAGTCAATCGCAGAACGGTGTGCAGCTCATCTGTAGCCCAAGTCGATCCGCCCGCTGCCAAACGCTGCGGCTCGCGCGGCAGACGTTGCAAAGTGCTGGTCGGATTTTCCTGGTGTCCCGGCCGCCGGGCATCTTAACATCCGAGATATCGGTCACGACGCCACACAACGACCGGCGGGAGGAATGAAACATGGTGAAGTCGATCAAGACGACGGCACTGGTGATAGCTGCGGCGACAGCTGGGTTCATGTTCGGCGGTGGCACCATTCCATCGGCAAAGAGCCGCGAACCGCGTTTTCCAGCACTCACCATCGACAAGCTGACCGAGGCACAAAAACCGCTCGGCGATCAGATCATGAAGGTGTCCAGCGTCGGCCTCGGCGGGCCTTACAATCCGATGCTTCGTTCGCCGGTGCTCGGTCAACACATGTTCGATCTGTTGGCCTATCTGCGTTGGAAAACGTCGGTGCCGATCAAGCTCAATGAATTCGCCATTCTTATCATCGGTCGGCAATGGCGGTCGCAAGTCGAATGGTACGCACACGCGCCGCTCGCGGCCAAAGCGGGGCTGGCCGCGGATCTGATCGCCGATCTCAAGGCCAACAGGCGGCCCGCCAACATGCAGCCGGACGAGGCGGCCACGTATGATTTCGTCACTGAGTTGACGACCAAGCACGAAGTCTCCGACGCCGTTTTCAAACGCGCCAAGACTTTGCTCGGCGAGCAACAGGTGGTCGATCTGACGGCGCTGTCCGGCACCTACATCACCGTTGCCATGCTGTTGGCGATGGCGGAAGAGTCGGTGCCCGCCGGCAAGGAGTTGCCGTTCAAGCCGGGCAAAAAATAGCAACGGGGCGGGGCGGTTCAGCGTCGGCATTCGCTACCCGTTCTGCATGTTTCGGCCGACATCGGTGATGCAGGAGACGACATTATGACGGCGGTCACGCGACGCGGCGCACTGTTAGCTGCGGCATCCCTCGCGGCCCTGGGGAGCCGGGCCTGGGCCGCCGGATATCCCGAGCGCACGGTCAGGATTATCGTTCCATTCGCCCCCGGCGGACCCACCGATATCATGGCGCGCTTGGTAGCGGCGCGGCTCGGCGAACGTCTCAGCGGCAACTTCATCGTCGAAAATCGCCCAGGCGCCGGCGGCAATATCGGCATGAGCGTCGTGGCTCATGCCGATCCGGACGGCTACACGCTCATGGTCATGTCGAGTGCGCTGGTGGTCAATCCCGGGCTTTACAAGAACGTGCCCTATGATCCGACCGCTGATTTTACTCCGATCGCCGAACTAGGCACCTCACCGAACGTGTTCTTGACGACGGCCACATCTGGCATCAACTCGATTGCCGACCTCGTCCGTAGGGCGAAAGCGGATTCCAAGGCGCTGGTCTATGCAAGCGCCGGCGTTGGCACCACCCCACATCTGTCGGGTGAATTGCTCAAGCTGGCTGCCGGCTTCGAGATGGTGCACGTTTCATACAACGGTGCCGGGCCGGCCATCCAAGCGCTGCTGAGTAATTCGGTGCCCGTCGGGTGCGTCTCGCTGCCGCCTGCGCATGCGCTCATCGCCGGTGGCCAGTTGAAGGCCCTTGCCGTGACCAGCCGCAGCCGTTGGCCCGACCTCAAAGACGTACCGACGATGCTCGAACTCGGCTACCCCGATTTTGTAACCGACACGTTCCAGTCGTTCATGGCCCCGGCCAAGGTTGCGTTGGCGATTGTGCAGGTGCTTGAAAGCGCGGTGCTCGCCGTGCTGCAGGATCCGACGGTTGCCGCACAGTTGCAGGCCAATGGCTTTGAAGTGCTCGCGCATGGAGCAGATGCAATGGCCCAACGCATCCGCGAAGAAGTTCCCAAATGGCGCGACCTGGTGGCTAAGGCCGGCATCAATCCGACGTAGCAGTATTCGGCGGTTTGAGCGGCAACGTGACGAGAGTTTTGGGGAGTAGGCTAGCAGTCGTGATGGAGACTGCATTCGCGAGAATGCAAGTCTCGCGACAATGGAGCGGGTGTGTATGCTGAATTTGACGATCGCCGGTATGCTCCACACAGTATTGGCTGCTGCCGGAATTGCCTTCGGGCTTGCACAGTTTGTCAGGCCGAAAGGTGGGCAATTCATCGTGCGATTGGTTATGCTTACGTCTATGCGATGCTAGTCGGAGACTGTGCTGCACTTGTCGTCTATCTCTGCTGCTGCCGAACTCCAAGCTTCGGACCGCATGATTGCGAACCGACGCGATCGGCCCGAAGCTGGCATCTGCGCGCCGCAATGCGTCTGTCGGTTCCGGTGTCGCTGCGTACGTGCACCGACACTCTCAAGCAATTCCTCTCGTAACCCCCGCACCCCTACCCAGCTCCGCCCTCACCCGCTCCACCCGTCAAAGCCTCGATGTCCAGCGCAACGCGAATGTAGTCGTCCAGATAAAGCCGGCAGTTCTGATCGAGTTCGGCTGCGGTCGGTGCGGCACCGCCTGGAGCGCGCCTTTTGATCCTCGCCCCCATCTGCTGGCCGCGCTCGACACACCAGCGCCCAAACCGCGTGCGCTCGTCGTTATAGCGTCTCAGCGCCGGCTTGAGCCGACCCTGTTCGGCAACGATCGCATCGGCCAGACCCATCGCATCCAGCGCTGCCTTGGTCACGCCCGCGCCGACGTGCGGTCGCGCAATGAAGGCTGCGTCACCCAAAAGCGCCACGCGTCCCTCGGTGACGCGCGGCGAGGCTAAGTCATAGATAGGCTGCAAGAATGGATCCGCGCAGCAGGTGATCACATCGGCCAGCGGTTTGGCCAGCAGCGCGCGCGCATCGGCTTTCATGGTTTCGACGACAGTACGGCGGATGCGATGCGGCGGGATCGAACCTTCATGCTGGCGACCCTGGTCGTCGGTACACAGATCACGAAGCTCGACCTCGTTCGCCGGGCGATACCAGACGATGTTATAGCTGTGCTGTCCCCGGTGCTGGTCTTCCACTCGCGTCGGCACCGCGTAGGAAACCAACAGTTCGCCGTCGGGAGCTGCGAAAACGTAGACATCCTCAAGCGCCTGCCAGGTCGCCGCTGGCAGGTCGGATTGAGGAACCAACGCGCGCCAGGCGACATAGCCGGCATAAGCCGGAGCGGCCCCGCCAAAGATTTGCGCGCGCACGGTCGACCTGATGCCATCGGCTGCGACCAGCAAATCGGCGTCGATGCGGCGGCCGTCGGCGAAAATTGCGGTGACGCCATCAGCGGAGTTTTCAACGCCGGTCAGCACGCGATTGTCGAGGTAGTTGGCCGGCGGCAGGCCATCGCGCAGCGGCCGGTATAGTCGCGACCAGTTCGTCATCGTGCGCCACGCCGGCTTTTGTTCGACGACGCGGCCGTCCTGGGCCAGACAAACGTAGGCGCGCGGCACCGTCCGGCTCGACGTGTCGAAGACCAGGCCTGCGCGTGAGGCCGCATCGAAAATGGCTTGGTGCGTGCTGATGCCGGCACCGCGATCGGCGAGGTCGTCGGCCGAGCGCTCGAACACCTGCACCTCCCAACCGATCGCCAGTAGTTGATGCGCCGCCAGCAAGCCGCCGATCGACCCACCGATCACGATGGCACGCTGCCGCGGCTTATCCGAAACGGGCATTGTTCGCTCCTTGCCGGTTGCCGGTCGTACGCGTGCCGGATCTCCGCGATCGAGGTGTCGGTGTCAGTCGAAATGCTCCCTCTGCTCGATGGCATAGGCGGCGATCTCCCGGCGCGTCGCGATCCAGATGTCGGTACGCGCGCGGGCGAGGCGCATCATCGCGTCGAACACCCAGGCACCGGACGGACGGCCGAACACGTGGGTGTGCGCGGTCACGTCGATCATGAACGGTTGCGCGTCGGCCAGCGTTGCGCGCTCCAACTGAGCCTTGAATTGGGCGATCAATGCTTCCGGCGCATTGCCGTAGCGGATGCAATGCGGCAGGTCGTTGATATCCATGGTCAGCGGAATGGCGACCAGCGGGCTCGTGGGTACGCGCGGGTTCGCGGACGCGCCGCCCACATCGATCAGCGCTGGTAGATCGTCGTCGTTACAGTCGCCATGCCAGATGTAGCCGGCCTCCGCCAACAAACGCTGCGAGCGCGGGCTGTTGGTCGCGCGCGGACTGATCCAGCCCACTGGCCGCTCGCCGCACGCAGCTGTAATCAACGCCGTCGTGCGCTCGATATTGGCGCGCTCCTGGGCTTCATCGAGATAGACCGGAATGACATCCATGCCATATGAGTGCGCGACAATGTCGTGGCCACCGGCGGCGAGCGCTGCGACCGTGTCGGGCCACCGCTCTGCCAAAACGCCATTGGTCATCACGCTCGTCTTGATGCCGTTCGCTGCAGCAATGCGCTGCAGCCGCTGGATGCCACGCACAGCACCATAGCTGCCCCAGGAGGCCGCGTTGGTATCGAAGAAACCGGCTTGCAAAACGTTGCCCATCGGGCCGATGCCCGGCGCTTTGCCGTCCGACCAGCCCTCGTAGGCGATGTTGAAGACAACAGCTACCTTTGCACCGTCTGGCCACTTGAAGCCGCGACCGGCACGACGCACGCGCCAATTTTCGGACATGTCGACCACGACCTCTCCTTGCAAAATTCGCAGGCTGCCTGCCCTTACAAAGCACTGTTTCAAACATCCATCGTTTGCACAACACCGAAGGCCTATCCGCACTTTTATGGCAGCGCCCAATGACGGGCCACAGCAGCAGCCGTCGCCAGCCTTGCCACAGCTACGTGTTCCGGCGATGATTTACCGAGCCAATGAGTGATCGCGATCAACACCCGGAACCGCCATGCCCGAGATGCCGACGACAGCCGATGCCACGCTGGATAAAGTGCGCACCTATCATGACGACCTGATCGGCATCCGTCGCGATCTGCACGCTCATCCCGAGCTTGGCCTGGAGACACACCGGACGGCCGACGTGGTCGCGCGGCTGTTGGCATCGTGGGGCATTGCGGTGCATCGCATGGTCGGCGGTGCCGCTGTCGTCGGCGTGCTGCGCTCAGGCAATGGGGCTAAGCGCGTCGGGCTAAGGGCCGATATGGATGCGCTGCCGATCGTCGAAGCGACGGGGGTTGACTACAAGAGCAGCAAAGCCGGTGTGATGCACGCCTGCGGTCACGACGGCCACACCACGATGTTGCTGGGTGCTGCGCGCTATCTGGCGGAGACGCGCAGCTTCAATGGCACGGTGACGTTCATTTTCCAGCCGGGCGAAGAGGGCATGGGCGGGGCGCTCGCCATGTTGCAAGAAGGCTTGTTTGAGAAGTTTCCCTGCGATGAGATCTTCGGCATGCACAACCGGCCCGGCGCGCCCGTCGGGCACCTGTCGATCACGCCGGGGACTGGGATGGCCGGCGGCGCCTTCTTCGACATCGCCATTACTGGCCGCGGCACGCATGGGGCGCACCCCGATGCCGGCATCGATCCTGTCATGGCTGCTTGCCACATCGGGACAGCGCTGCAAACGGTGGTGTCGCGGAACCTCAAACCGGGCACGATGGGGGTGCTCAGCGTCACCCAGATCCATGGCGGCGACGCCTACAACATCGTCCCCGAGCGGGCGCACATGGCGGGTACGGTGCGCGCGATGACCCGCGAGACGCTGTCGCAGATCGAAGCTGGCCTCAGGCGCGTCGTGCACGGCGTTGCGAGCGGCCTCGGCACCAAGGCAGAGGTCGATTATCGGTTGATCTTTGCGCCCTTGGTCAATGCACCGGAGGCAACGACAGCCTTTGTCGATGCTGCAGTTGAATTGGTCGGGGAAGGCAATGTCGAGCGCAACCGGCCGCCGGCTGCGGCTTCCGAGGACTTCGCCTTCATGCTCGAACAGGTGCCGGGCGCTTACATCAACATCGGCAACGGCGAAGCGAGCGCGGCCGTCCACAACGACCGCTACGACTTCAATGACGCGGTCATCCCGGTGGGAACCGCGCTCTGGTCGCGTCTGGTCGAACGGCAGCTGCACCGGCAACCCGGAGAGGTGTGAAATCAAGTGGCCGGAGGCAACGATTGATTGTTATAATCGACAATCGAAAACTCATGACCTGTGCCAAAGGCCCCCTCATCCGCCCTTCGGGCACCTTCTCCCCCAAGGGAGAAGGTAGTTCCTCGACGTTCAGCGGGTTGGTCCTCGCCCCTTGGGGAGAGGATGTCCGAAGGACAGGTGAGGGGGTGTTTCTTCACCGCTCATTCTTATTGCTTGCTGGTATTCGGCGCAAACACCTGCAGCGGCCCCGATCTCACTGATCGTGCCGTGGATGATTTGCGGGGAGCAGAGCGCGGCATGGCCGAATTTCTGCGAGACCCGTCTCGCCGACGGGCCGGTAGTGTGTGCGGCTTCCGCCGCGCTCTGCTG
>JANXYD010000118.1 GCA_025350265.1 Hyphomicrobiaceae bacterium
CCGAAATCGGCGTCGCATCCACCAAAGCGTTCACAAGCCAGTTGTCGGTGCTTGCCTGCCTCGCGATCGCTATCGGCCGCGCTCGTGGCACGATCGATGCGGCCAAGGAGCAGGAACTCGTCAAGGCGTTGACGGAGGTTCCCAGACACATCGCCACGATGTTGCACGATGAAACCTTTTACGAAGGGCTCGCGCACGAAATCTCAAAGGCGCGCGACGTGCTGTATCTCGGGCGCGGCGTCAACTATCCGATTGCCATGGAGGGCGCGCTGAAGCTGAAGGAAATTTCTTACATTCACGCGGAAGGTTATGCGGCGGGTGAACTGAAACACGGACCGATCGCGCTGATCGACGAAAACGTTCCCGTCATCGTCGTCGCGCCGGAAGACGAGTTGTTCGAAAAGACGGTCTCCAACATGCAGGAAGTTGCCGCGCGCGGCGGGCAGATCGTGTTGATATCGGATGCGCCGACCGACAAAGCGGGCTGCCGCCTGCTGTCGCACATCAAGATGCCGAAAGCGCATCCTTTCACCAATCCGCTGCTGTATGCGGTGCCGGTACAATTACTCGCCTACCACACGGCGGTATTCATGGGCACCGACGTCGATCAGCCGCGCAACCTCGCCAAATCGGTCACGGTTGAATAACACGAAAAGGCGCGGCGAAATCATTCGCCGCGCCATTCTTGAATGTTTCAAAATATATTGAATTACTTGCCGTTGATGGCGCTGAACGTGCCCTTTTCGCAAGCGTCCATATATTCCTTGGCGGTCATCTTGTCTTCGGCGGCGGTCCGCAGGTTAGCGCTTTTCATCGCTGCCATGTGGGCTGCAGAGCTGGAATAGCCGGTGTTGCCCGTATCCATCTTTGACCAGCTTGCCTTGCAGGCTTCGCTCTGTTGAGCCATGGCTGGCGCTGTAAGAGCAAGAAAAACGCCGAGTGTCGAAATTGAAATAATGTTGCGCATGATGTTTCCTCTGATTTCAAGCTCTATAGTTTTTGAGTTCGGGGTGAAAACTCGACGAAACGTTATAAGTTCCGCATTCGAACCCTCACGGAGACTGCGACTGCAAGTACGGCTGCGACACTGCCAGCCTCCGAATTGCCCTATTCCCAGTCTTGGCTCTGCCGGGTCTTAAGTTTAAAATGACGATCCAATACGAACAAGAATAGGAATGGCGATCAATCTTCCATGCCGGATCAATTCCGACGTACCGTGCTTGCAACGCTGATGATGGGTCATCTGTCAGCGCTTGCTTTGTGCTGTCAGACATACGTCGCATTATCCCAGCAGCCTCCGAAAGCGGCCAAAGCGGCCCCGACGGGGCAGCCGTCGCGTGGCATTAATGCCGCACCGTCCTCTGAAGCCAGCGTCGATGCCGCAGTAGCGCTGCTGGCCGCAGGCAAGACCGAACCGGCCATCGCCTCGCTCAGTTCGCTGATCGCGTCCGGCAATCTTCCCCCAGCGGTGATGGCGCGGGCGCTCTATTTGCGGGGGACGGCCTATCGACAGCAATCCAAGCCCGCGTTGGCCATTTCGGATTTGACCGGCGCGCTGTGGCTCAAGAGCGGGCTCAACGATACCGATCGCGCCGATGCGACCAAGCAACGTGCCGCCGCTTACGGCGATGCCGGATTGACCGATCAGGGTCAAGCGATAGCCGATGCAACGGCGGCGTCGACCCAAAAACGCGCCTCGACCAGCGCGGGCGGCACCGTGACACCTGCAGCCGGCAACGGCGGCTTCCTCGCCGGATTGTTCGGCGGCAACTCTACTCCACCCGCGCCACCGGCCGCGGTGGCGCGGCCCGTGCCCACGGCGGCGGCCAGCATCGCGGTTGCCCGGCCGGTCAATGCCGCTGTGCCCCCGAACGCCCAACGCAAAGCAGCTTCGAGCGACGGTACTTTTCAGTCGCGCGTGGCGCTGGTGCGCACCAGGGCGGAAGCCGATGCCGTCTTAGCCAAGCTCAAGCAGCAATATGCAAGCGCGCTGGCCGATCATGGTGCCGATATCGGCGAGGCCAGTTTCGGCAACATGGGCGCGTTCTATCAGGTGGCCATCGGCCCGTTCAGGTCCGCCGCCGAGGCGCAAGCGCTGTGCACCCGCCTGAAGGGCAGCACCTTCGACTGCGTCGCCGTCAATCGGTGATGAAGCCGATTGATTGGCAGTGCGTTGCGGAGCGCTTCCGTGGTATCGAGCGCCAGCACCATGCCGCGCCGATATCGCGCGCGGCCGACGACGAAGCGAGCGGGCGATCAGCATGCGCAAGAGAGTGGAGGCACCGGGGCATTCCCCGGCGACCGGGACGGGCCAAGTGGAATTGATGGCCGACTTGTCGGATACTCTCGCCAAGCTCGCCGATGCCGGTCCGCCGCCACGCATGGGTGCGGTGGCGCGGTTACGCAATTATTTCCTCACCGGTCTCGTCATTGTCGGCCCGGTCACCATCACGCTTTATCTTGCGTGGTACGTCATCAATCTGTTCGATCTATGGGTCAAACCGTACATTCCCGCCCTCTACAACCCTGACACCTATCTGCCTTTCAGCGTGCCCGGCTTTGGAGCCATTTTCGCGTTCATTGCTTTGACGATGATCGGTGCCCTGGCCGCCAACCTGATCGGCCGGTCGGTCATCAGCGCCGGGGAACTGATGCTCGGCCGCATGCCCGTGGTCCGCAATCTCTATCGCGGCACCAAGCAGATATTCGAAAGCGTCGTCGCCGCCTCCAACCAGTCGCAGTCGTTCCAGAAGGTCGGCTTGATGGAGTTCCCCTCCAAGGGCATCTGGGCCATCGTCTTCGTCACCGGCAGCGCCGCCGATGAAATCGCAACCGTCCGCCCCACCGACGACCTGGTCAGCGTCTTCATGCCGACCCATCTGCTGCCACCGTCGGGCTTTGTGGTGTTTGTGCCGCGCGCGTCGATTGTGCCGATCGACCTCAGCGTCGAGGATGCGGCCAAGATCATCATCTCGGCCGGCATGGTCAATCCGGGTGCCCAGAAGCGCCTGGCGGAAGTGGCGGCGCTCGCCAAGGCTGCGGCGAAGCCATTGCGTTGAGGCGCGTGCTGTGTTCGGCCACATTGACAAACCGATGAGAAATCAAGCTCAAAGGCGCCAATCCTGCTGATGAGGCGATGGTGGCCGACACAAGGTGGCGCGATGCTGCGGACAATTCGCATATGCACTTGGGCGCTGGTGGCGTTGCTTGCCGGTGCCGTGGTGCTGGCTACCTCAGGCGTGCGCATGCCGTGGCTTGGGTCACATGAGCTGCCGTTGGCGGCCGCAATCGGCGGTCCGTTCGAACTAGCCTCCACCAATGGCGGAACGGTTTCCAGTTCCAGCTTGAAGGGTAAGCCTTTCGCGGTGTTCTTCGGCTATACCTTTTGTCCCGACGTTTGCCCCACGACACTGCTCGATCTCAGCCTCGTGATAAAGCAACTGGGACCTGCTGCCGACCAGATGAACTACGTCTTCGTTTCCGTCGATCCCGGGCGCGATAGCATCGAACAACTCAAGCTGTATCTATCGTCGTTTGATCCCCACATCATCGGCGCGACCGGCAGCGAGGCGGCGCTGGCCGATATGGCGCGCAAGTATCGCGCGATTTATGAGAAGGTTGCGAACAAGGACGGCTACACGATCAATCACACAGCCAGCGTATATCTGATGGATGCCGACGGACGCTTTCACGGTACGCTCGGCTATCAGGAAAAACCCGACGTCGTCGTTGCAAAACTGAAACGCTTGATGGCCGGCGCGTGACCTTTTCACGTCGTCGGCGCGTGACCTCCGACCTCTTGGATCTGCTTGCATGCATCATCTTGTCGATCATCACTGCCATCTGGACTTTCCCGATTTCGACGCCGAACGCGCCGACATCGTGGCGCGTGCAACGGCTGCTGGCGTAACCACGCTCGTCACCATTTCAACGCGCGTGCGCAAATTCGACGTCTACCGCGCGATTGCTGAGGCGTACCCGCGCGTATTCTTTTCCGTCGGCACACACCCCCATCAGGCGCACGAAGAACTCGACGTGACCGTGGACGAAATCGTTCAGAAATCCGCGCACCCCAAATGCGTCGCTATCGGCGAAGCTGGGCTCGATTATCATTATGAAAAGAGCCCGCGAACCGCGCAGCGCACCGGGCTGTTGAGGCACATCGAAGCCGCGCGCCAAACCGGCCTGCCACTGGTCATTCACGCGCGCGACGCCGATGACGACATGGGCGATCTGCTGGAAGCGGAGATGGCAAAGGGCGCGTTCAAGGCCGTTCTGCACTGCTTTACGGGTGGTGTGCGGTTAGCCGAGCGTGCGCTCGCGTTGGGGCTATACATCTCCGCATCAGGTGTGATCACGTTCAAGAAATCGGAGGCGCTGCGCCAGGTTTTCGCCGCGGTGCCGCTCGACCGGCTGCTCGTGGAAACAGATTCGCCTTATCTTGCGCCCGGTCCCCATCGCGGCAAGCGCAACGAGCCCGCATTCGTCGTGCAAACGGCTGCCGTCCTGGCCGAGGTCAAGGGCGTCGACCGCGATGCGATCGCTCACGCCACGACCGAGAATTTTTATCGCCTTTATGACAAGGTGTCGCGGCAAAGCAACGGTTGACCCTAAGTCTCGCCGGGCACACGGTTGGCACTCGCAAACCGTCAGTTAGATTTGAGTTCGCATCAAGGACCGCGATCATGAGCAGCGCGACGTTCAACGGCCGCACAGAGAGTCTGCCTGCCGACGCCGATGCTCTGCTGGTCGATGTGCTGCGTGATCAACTTCACCTGACCGGAACCAAACTGGTATGCGGGGCCGGCGTATGCGGGGCCTGTACGGTGCTGCTTGATGGCGTGCCCGTCGTCAGTTGCCTGCTGCCGGCCAAGGCTGCGGCCGGAAAATCAATAACGACCGTCGAAGGTATCGGTGCCCCCCGACTGCACCCAATGCAAAAGGCGTTCATGGCGCTCGATGCCTTGCAATGCGGTTTTTGCACGCCCGGCTTCATCGTCGAGGCGACCGCGTTTCATGACCTGTGGCGCGCAGCACATGGAGCTGCGACGCCATCGCGGGACGTCATCGGCGCGGCGCTGTCGGGTCACCTCTGCCGCTGCAGCGCCTACGACAACATCTTTCGCGCCGTTTCCGAAGCGTGCGCCGGCCGCTATGACGGCGATGTCGTCGCGTCTCCACGTGTGGAAGCGCGCGACAAAGTTACCGGCGCTGCGAAGTATACCGTCGATATCAAGCACGACGGCCAACTCGAGGGGCTGGTGTTGCGCTCGCCGCATGCGCATGCACGCATCACGTCGATCGACTTCGCGCCCGCGCTCGCCATTCCCGGCGTCAAGGCCGCCATCGACCTGCTCGACTCCGATCGCGAAGTTCGGTTCGTCGGCCAGCAGATCGCCGCAGTCGCCGCAATCGACCGGTCGACTGCTGCGAAAGGGCTTGCGGCCATCAAAATCGCCTACAGTGTCTTGCCGAGCGTCATTGGTGCCGACGCCGCGCGTCATGCATCCGCACCGCTTGTATTCACCGGCAATGCCACGCCCGCGAATGCCTCGGAAGGCACCGTGATGCGCGCACGCTGGAAGGGCAATGTGCGCGGCCCCACCGCCGCATTCTCGCAGAAAAAGAAAAAGGCCCGCGCCTGGATCGCCGCGGCGCGCGCGGCGGGTGATCCGCGATTGGTCGAGGGCACCTACCGCACGTCCATCCAGCAGCACACCTCGCTCGAACCGCACGCAGCCGTCGCGCGCTTTGATGGCGACCGGCTGACGATCCATGTTTCGACCCAATCGGTTTTCGAACTCGCCGGCAAAATCGCCAAGCGTTTCAAGCTCGATCGGCAGAATGTGCACATTGTCGCCGAGCACGTCGGCGGCGGCTTCGGCTCCAAGGGCACACTTGGTAACGAAACGATGATCGCCATCCAATTGGCCCGGTCGGCTAACGCTCCGGTACGGGTCGTGTTTGATCGCGACGAGGAATTGTCGGTGGCCGGATACAGGCCCGGAGCCGAAATTCAGGTTTCGTTGTTGCCGGGAGCCGACGGCGCATTGAAAGCGCTTTCGATGCGCGCCCACGCCGATGCCGGCACCGGCGTCAATTCCATGATCTCCGGTCTCGCGCGTCTCATCTATCCGGCTGAAGCGAAAGATCTGGTAGACTTTGATATCGTCAGCAATCTGCCCCCCGGCGCGCCGTTTCGCGGTCCCGGTGGACCGCCGATGGCGTTCGCCCTTGAGCAAGCCATCGATGACGCCGCGCTGCGCCTCGAGCTTGATCCGATAGTCCTGCGCAAGCGCTGGGACACCAATCAGAACCGGCAACGGCTTTATGATTGGGCGCAGGGGCTGGAGTGTTGGCGTACGATCGCTAAGCCCGCGACAAAAACCGGACGTTACCGTCGTGGCGTCGGCGTTGCTGCCGGCTATTGGCTGTATCTGTGGCAGCTGAATACCAAGGTCGAGCTATCGGTCGTCGGCGGCCGCCTCTCAGCCAGCACCGCCGTCCAGGATATCGGCACCGGTATCCGCAGCGTCATCGCCGATACCGTTGCTCGCGAGTTCGGCCTCGAAGCGCATGAGATCGATGTGCGGATCGGCAGTTCAAACCTCCCTGAGGGACCCACGTCAGGTGGCAGCCGCACGACAGCGTCCGTCGTGCCGCCGCTGATCCAGGCGGCCGATAAACTGAAAGCCGAACTCAATAAAAGAGCCGGCCGCGCGCCTAAGCCCGGCTCGAACGCTCCCTGGCGCGACCTCATTGCGGCATCTCCGGATCTGCGTGTCACCGCTCAGCGTGGGGAAGATGATGCGAGCCTTGCACGGGGCCAGCGCTCGTTGCTCAAGGATGCCGGTTGGATTGGCACGATTTTCGGTTGGATGATGCGGCGTTTCTCGCACATGGCGGTCGGTGCGGGCGCACCCAGTTCAGTGCAGGTGGTCGAGGTCGAAGTCGACACGTGGCTGGGACATGTGCGGGTCGTCCAGGTCCACACCGGCATCGCCGTCGGCAGGGTCGCCTCCATGCCGCTGGCGCGCGGACAGGCGGCGGGCTCGATCATTCAAGGGCTCGGTTATGCGCTGTACGAGTGCCGCGAAGTCGATCCGAAGTCCGGTGTTATTCTGACGGCGGGTCTTGAAGATTATCGCATTCCCGGCATCGCCGACACGCCGCTCATCGATGTGCATTTCGACGAAGGTGGCTTCGATCATGTCCTCGGCGGCAGCGTCGGCATCGGCGAAGTAGCGACGGTTCCTACCGCCGCAGCCCTTGCCAATGCCGTCTACAACGCGATCGGGTTAAGGCCGCGCGAAATTCCACTGCGGCCGGACCGGCTTCTGTCGCTTCTCGAAAAAGGGTCAAGCGCATGAGTGACCAAACGTCGTCATTTCCGGCTGAATTTCGCGCCGCCGGCACAGACCTTTCCGAGCGGCGGCGCAGCGGCGTGTCGCGTGGCGCGATCGTGGATATCGACGTCGCCAGCGCCATGACCGAGATCACATGGGATGAGACGGGCGCGGGACATATCGGCGCGTTCGTCACAATTGCTGCGATCGCCGCAGATGCGCGGATCGCGCTAAACTATCCGGCATTCTCGGCGGCAGCGGCGGGGCTCGCCACCCCGCAGATCAGAAACGTCGCGACGATCGGCGGCAATCTCGCGCAACGTTCGCGCTGCTGGTATTATCGCAATCCGCACGTTGCATGCCTGAAAAAAGGCGGTCCGACATGTCCCGCGCGCGACGGCAATCACCTTTATGGCGTCGCATTCGACCTCGGCCCCTGCGTTACGCCGCACGCCTCTACAATGGCTGCAGCCATTCTCGCGTATGATGGAACCATCGTTACGACGTCGCGCCCGATGCTGCAAATACGCAACTTCCTTGGCGATGGATCGTCCGCGCAAGACAATTCGCTTGTGCCTGGAGAATTGATTACAACAATCCAAATGCCACCGCCGGTGCCCGAAGCGGGGTTTTATAAACGCGCCATATCTCGTACGCACGCCGAATGGCCATTGGTCGAGTTGGTAACGCGGTTGTCGATCGCCGACGGAAAGGTGCGGACCGCAAGTCTGGTGGCCGGAGGCATCGCGCCCGTCCCGCTGCGACTGAGCGGCGCCGAAAAAGTTTTGCTGGGATCTGCCATATCAGCGTCGACGATTGGCGACGCTTGCAGCGCTGCAATTGCAGCAGCCAAACCTCTGCCAATGACAGTTTACAAACTGCAATTGCTGCGTGGTCTCATGCACGATGTTCTTGGCCGACTAGAAAGCAACCCGTGACCACAACGAGCAGCGCTTAATGGAACAGGCAGTGCCGACATTGGCGAGTTCGCCGACCACCGATGATTGTGCGGCCAGATTGGCTTTTCATCTGCGCCCGGACCACAATAACCTTGATGTATCGAACTTAACGGATGGGTCGCCACTTGCGATCGCCCGATCGGGCGATAAGCGCGTCGGCCGCCGGGGGGCCGCTGCTGCCGGATGCATAGAAGTCGAGCCCGACGGAATTGACGGCCCAGGCGTCGAGTACCGGCTGGACGATCTGCCAGCTGAGTTCGGCAATGGCCGGGCGCACGAACAATCGCATATCGCCGGCCATCGCGCCCAGCAAAAGGGCCTCATAGCCGACGGGCGGTCCTGAACGGTTGAGCTTCGCGTAGGAAAAGTCGAACGTGGCAGGCACGTCGTCGTTGCGTTTCGGGTCAGGATTGCGCGCCAAAAACTGGATCGTTACTCCCTCTGCGGGTGCAACGTTGATCACGAGAGTATTCGGAGGCATGAGCGAACTGGATTTGAACACGAGCGCGATTTCAGACGCACGGCTAACAAGATGTTTGCCGGTGCGCAGATAGAAAGGGACGTTCCGCCAGCGCTCGTTTTCGATTTCGAGCCGCACGGCGGCGAACGTCTCGGTAGCAGACGCGCGGCCGACATTGGGTTCGCCGCGATAGGCCCGCTGTACGGTGCCTGCAGCAGAACCGGCGCCATATTGTCCTCTGACTGCATTGCCGGGTGTGATCGGCTTCACAGCCCTGAAGAATTGTTCCCGGGCCGTATCAAGTGACGCTGCATCGACACCGGCTGGCCGCTCCATGGCAACGAGCGCGAGCATCGAAAATAAATGATTGGGTATCATGTCGCGAAGCGCCCCGGTGGTTTCATAAAATTTACCCCGCGTTTCCACACCCAGAGTTTCAGCGACGGTAATTTGTACGTGGTCGATATAGGTGCGGTTCCAGAGCGGCTCGAAGAGTGCGTTGTGAAACCGCAAGGTGGCAATGTTCTGGACCGCATTCTTGCCCAGGAAATGATCGATGAGATATATTTGCTCATCTTTCAGCGTTGTGTGCACCAAATGGCAAAGGCTGCGCGCGGACGCCAGGTCGGTTCCGAACGGCTTTTCGATAATGACACGCCGCCATCCGTCTCGCTGGTTGGTGAGGTTCGAGCGCGTCAGGTTGGAAATGATCGGGGCGAAAAAGCCTTCTGCCACGGCGAGATAAAATATCACGTTGGGGCTGCGGCCGGACGATACTTGAAGTGTGTCGAGGTGGGTGCTGAGCGCATCGAACAATTCTGGGTCCGTAAAATCTCCGCGCACATACGAAAGTTTTGCAGCGATCGATTGCCAGATATCAGGATCAATAGCACCGATCTCCGATTCTGACGCGCTGTTGGTGCCAAGCGCTCGCAAGCTCGCATAAAGTTTTTCGCCCCAGCCGTCGCTCGTTTCATCGCCATGATCGACGCCGACGATTGCGAAATTTTCGGGCAAATAGCCGCTTACGGCCAAGTTATAAACCGACGGCATGATCAGTCGCCTGACCAGATCACCACGCGCGCCAAACAGAACCAGAATGCAACCATCGGGATGCATCGCGTCGGCAATTACGGGCATTTACAACCTCGTCGGAAGTGGAACCATTGAAGCCAAACGCGCTTGTTCCCGCTTCGTTGCAACACCTCGTTTTGTTGGTGATGGGCGCGCGCCGCCATGATCGGTTGCCAGCGATCTGTGCCGGTGCGATCTTGCAGGGTGTTTTCAATCGCACTGAGGTGGGTATGCCGGAGCAGATCGAACTGGTGGTCAATGGCCAGGCGCGAACCACGGCGTCCGCCCCCGGCACGCCACTGTTGGACGTGGTGCGCGGCGAATGGCGGTTGATGGCCAGTCGCTTCGGGTGCGGTTCGGAAAGCTGCGGAGCGTGCATGGTACTTGCGGACGGCAAACCGATCTATGCCTGCACGACGCCGATCGATGCGTTGGCGGGCAAGGCGATCACTACGCTCGAAGGGCTGGGCGACGAAGCGCATCCACACCCCGTGCAGCAAGCGTTTATCGAGCTGCAGGCGGGGCAATGCGGCTACTGCCTGTCGGGCATCATGATCTCGGCAAAAGCGCTGCTCGACGTCACGCCGAAGCCTACTCGGGCCGAGATTGCGGCGGCGCTTGATGGGCATCTCTGTCGCTGCGGGGCGCATGCGCGAATTTTGCGTGCGGTCGCACGTGCGGGCGAGTTGATGGCCGAACGCGGAGTTGACGTATGATCTCCAATACGCTGCCGCTCGGTCTCGTCGACAACCCTCGGCTCGACCAATGGATCGCGTTCGACGCGCCTGGACGAGTGGGCATCAAGACCGGCAAAGTTGAATTGGGCCAGGGCATTCTGACCGCGCTGGTGCAGATCGCCGCCGATGAATTGGACCTCGCGCCAGAACGTATCGCGCTGGTCTCGGGCCAGACCAACGCTGGGCCGCGCGAAGGTTTTACGGCCGGCAGTTTGTCGGTAGAGCATTCGGGCGGATCGATCCGGTTGGTGGCGGCCGAAGTGCGGGCGATGCTGATTGCTGCTGCGGCGGCGCGGCTCGGGTGCTCGGTGGCCGAGTTGACGATCGACGACGGCGCGATCATCAGGCACGGCCTGCCGACGGGACTTGATTATTGGCAACTCGCGCCGGGGCTCGATCTTCAACGCAAGGCTTCCGGCATGGTGGCGGTGAAGCCGGCCCACCTGCGGCGCGTCATTGGCCGCAATCTGCCGCGCATCGATCTGCCGGGGAAAATTTTCGGCGGTGCCGGCGCATTCATCCATGATCTGAGGCCGGAGGGCCTGTTGCACGCGCGCGTCATTCGACAGCCGTGGCCAGGTGCCCAACTCGACGACAATTCGGTGGCCGACGTGGCCGACGCGCAGATCATTCGCCGGCACAATTTCTTGGCAGCGGTCGCGTCAGTGGAACAGATGGCGGTGGCGGCCGCCGAAAAGATCGCAGCGCACTCGAAGTGGAGCGGTGGCACGCCATTGACGGATGCGAGCACCGAGCCGCGCTGGATTGTCGAGCAGCCGAGCATCGACAGCTCCAATTCACGTGGCGTCAGGCCGGAAGTATCCGACCCCGCAAGGCGCGTCAAACGCAGCTATGCCAAGCCATTTATCGCGCATGCCTCGATCGGGCCGTCGTGCGCGCTTGCCTGCTTCGATGCCGCGAAGCTTTCGGTATGGACGCATTCGCAGGGCGTGTTTCCGTTGCGTGACCAGTTGGCGAGAGCGCTGCATATCGAAGTGGACGCGATCACGGTGCATCATGTCCAAGGCGCGGGTTGCTACGGCCACAATGGTGCGGATGATGCAGCCTGCGATGCGGCTGTCATCGCGCTGTCGCTGCCGGGCAAGCCGATCCGTGTTCTGTGGAGCCGCGAGGATGAACTGGCGTCGGCACCCTTCGGCACGTCGATGGTGGTGGCACTCGAAGCAACCTTGTCCCCTGGCGGATATCCACTCGATTGGACGACGGAAATCTGGGGCGGCCCGCATGCGCAGCGACCGGGCGCTGCGGGCGGCGTCAATTTACTGGCAGCGGACGCGTTGCCCAATCCGCCGGCGCGTCCCGTCCCCATCGAGATACCCGAGGCGGCAGGCGGCAGTGGTGCGCGCAATGCGCCGCTGCTCTACGACGTTGCGCATCAGACGATCATCAATCACATAGCCACCGATCTGCTGCCGCGCACATCGTCGATGCGCGGGCTCGGCGCGTTCGCCAACGTGTTCGCCATCGAAAGTTTCGTCGACGAATTGGCTGCCATGGCGGGCGTCGATCCCGTGCGCTACAGGTTGGCGATGACAATTGATCCGCGCGCGCGGGCGGTCATGGAACAGGCCGTTGCGATGACGCCGTGGGACGCGGCGAAGGCCGCGGGCACCGGTCGCGGCTTCGCCTGCAGCCGCTATAAGAACCGCGCCGGCTATCTGGCTGTGTTCGTCGATGTGCAGGTGGACGAAGAGGTGCGGCTGCAACGGGTCTGGTGTGCGGTCGATGCCGGGCTGGTGATCAATCCGGACGGCGTGCGCAATCAGGTTGAGGGCGGCATTATCCAGGCGGCAAGTTGGACGCTGAAGGAGCAGGTGCGCTTCGCCGAAGGCCGTGTGGCGACCCGGACGTGGGACAACTATCCAATTTTGCGTTTTTCGGAAGTGCCGGCGATTGAAATCGTGTTGATGGATCGGCCGCGCGATGCTCCCCTTGGCGTCGGCGAAGTGGCACAAGGTCCGACGGCCGCGGCAATCGCCAATGCGGTGGCTGACGCGCTCGGCCTGCGCATCCGCGATCTGCCGCTGACGCGCGACCGGATTATCGCGGCGGTGGCCACTGAGGCATCCTGAGTGACACCGGCCGCCGATTGATCTAGCCTCGCGGCAACTCCGGATACACGGGGTACCAGGGATCGAAACCAACCATCGAGGGGCATAGGCCATGACGGCAAGCGAAACTCCCAAGGGCGCGTGGCGCATCGCCGTGCTGCTGCTGTTCTACATGCTGGTGAATTTTGCCGACAAGGTGGTTGTCGGCCTCGCCGGCGTGCCCATCATGACTGAGTTGAACTTGAGCCAAACCCAGTTTGGTTTTCTCGGCTCGGCATTCTTTTTCCTGTTTTCGATTTCGGCTGTAATCTTCGGCTTTGTAGTCAACAAGGTTTCGACGCGCTGGGTGTTGCTGGGTTTAGCCGTCGTATGGGCGCTGGTGCAGTTCCCGATGATCGGCACGGCCAGCTTCACAACGCTGCTGATCTGCCGCATCATCCTGGGCGCGGGCGAAGGGCCAGCCTATGCGGTCGCTGTGCACGCGCTCTACAAGTGGTTTCCCGACGAGAAACGCACGCTGCCGACGGCGGTGCTGGCGCAGGGCTCGGCCTTCGGCGTGATAGTCGCGGTGCCCGCGCTCAACTGGGTGGTGGTCAATTATACTTGGCATTGGGCATTCGGCGCGCTTGGTATCGTCGGCCTGATCTGGATCGCGGCCTGGGCGCTGCTGGGCGAGGAAGGCCCCCTGAAGGACCCGGTCAGCACGACCGGCGATCAACTGCTGCGCGTGCCTTATGGCAAGCTGTTGTCGAGCCCGACGTTCATCGGCTGCTGCCTCTGCAGTTTCGGCGCCTACTGGGCGCTGTCGCTGGGCCTGACCTGGTTCACGCCGTTCATCATCAAGGGGCTTGGCTTTAGCCAGAAAGACGCCGGCTGGATTTCGGTGCTGCCATGGGTATGCGGTGCGGCCATCGTGTTGCTGACGGGGTGGATTTCGCAGCGGTTGCTGTCGCGCGGCGTCGTTACACGGATGTCGCGGGGTGTGCTTGGCGCGGTGCCGCTGATCATCGGTGGCTTGGTTCTGTTGTGCATGCCGTTCGTCGAGCAAGCCTGGGCACGGGTGGCGCTGCTGGTGCTGGGAACGGGCCTGTCAGGTTCGATCTATGTGGTGTGCCCGCCGATGCTGGCCGAGTTCACGCCGGTCTCGCAGCGCGGCGCGATCATTGCGCTTTATGGCGCATTCTACACACTTTCGGGTCTGCTCGCACCGTTGGTGATGGGTGGCCTTCTCGACCGCGCTGCCACGCCGCTGGAAGGTTATCTGACTGGCTTCAAGGTGCTATCAGTCGTGCTGATAGCGTCGGGCGCACTGGGCGTGCTGTTGCTACGGCCGAATTCGGAGCGCGCGCGGCTGGCGAAGGCGGCAATGCCGGTTGCAGCGTGAGACGGAAATCTGACGCTCGGCTTGTCTGGCGCATGGCTATTGCATCAGGCACCGAAGCGTTTGCGGCTTCACGTCAAGCGCCGAGCCATCGGTATCCCCGAGGTTCGAATAGCAATGGACAGGATTACGAGGTAACGGCTGGAATGCCCCATGCCTCGGGGCAAACGCTTCCGCTGAAACCTCAATACTGTCCCTAAAAGGAACACGTCGCGAACAATTCCGCTTTGGGCCAGCAAGAGACATCTCCGTTGTCTATAACCCGGAGCGCGGGCATGGAATTTGTGTCCCTATTGACATAGGGTTCCGGC
>JANXYD010000111.1 GCA_025350265.1 Hyphomicrobiaceae bacterium
CGCCAGTGCCTCGATCGTCGCATCGAAGACGCGCCAAAACTCACGCACGAAGTGGCAGCTTGGCAGAGCCGCCGCAATACCCACAACGCCAAAGCCAACTGGCACTTCACTTCAACCGACGCGCGTGTGAAGCTAAAAAGCTTGTATTCAGCATTTTAGAAGATGCAAGCCACTAGCTAGGATCACTCGGCGGCGTTCGACTTGCGCCACCAGCGACGCAGCCAAAGGTGCGCCGATAGCAAAGGTAATCGACGAGGCACCGGCGATGAACCCAGCCTGTCCGATCGATATGCCGAGATCTTTGGCGATGTCAGCGAGCACGCCGGCAAAAGCGAACCCCTGCGTTCCGACAGCGACATTGATCATGGCGAGAGCAAAGAGGGCGAACGGCATCAGTCACCTGCCAGAGAATGAGTGATAAGGGTTGCGCTACCGCTTTTCTCGCGGCTCGCAATGACCACGACGGCGGCGAACAGAGGATTCCTTGCGTTCAACAACATGGAGATACCTTTCATTCCGCCGCCCGCAGCAATGGAGTTTCGCCTTCGCGTGACGCAGCACTTGTCTCGGGCTCCACGGCCGGTTGTCGAACACGGAACCAAGCTGCGTAGAGCGCCGGCAGGAAAAGCAGCGTCAGCACCGTCGCAATGAGGAGGCCGCCCATCATTGCCATTGCCATGGGCCCCCAGAAGTCGCTGCGCGTCAGTGGGATCATCGCAAGGATGGCGGCCAGCGCGGTCAGCACAACCGGACGCGCCCGTCGCACGGTGCTTTCAATGATGGCATCCCAAGGGGTACGCCCTTCAGCCAGATCGTGATCGATCTGATCGACGAGAATGACCGTGTTGCGCATGATCATGCCGGCGAGCGCTATGACACCGAGCAGGGCCACGAAACCGAACGGTGCATTGAAGGCAAGGAGCGCCGCGACTGCGCCGATGATGCCAAGCGGCGCGGTTGAAAACACCAGAAAGAGCTTCGAGAAACTCTGGAGCTGGAACATCAGCAGCGACAACATTACGAGGAACATAAGAGGGAACAGTTTGAAAAGCGCCGTATTGGCCTTCTCGCTCTCTTCGATGGCGCCGCCCGTATCGATGCGATACCCGGTAGGTAACACCTCCTTGAGCGCTTGCAGTTTCGGCAAGATTGCCTTGGTCACCATCGGTGCTTGAATGCCGGGCACAATGTCCGAGCGCACCGTCAGGACCATGTCGCGATTGCGCCGCCACAAGATCGGTTCCTCGAAGCCGTAGGAGATCGTGGCGATCTGCGCAAAGGGAACTGGCCCGCCTTTGGTCTGGATGGTGAGGTCGCTCAGAGCACCAATGTCAAGGCGCTCACTTGCCGGTGCCCGCGCGACGACCTTTATGAGATTGATGCCTTCCCGGTATTCGGAGATAGGGGCGCCCGACAGCAGCGTCTGCAGCGTCAAGCCGACATCGGCAGTATTGAGCCCGAACGCCCGAATGCGATCCTGATTGAGGGCGAATTCGATCCGCTTCACTTGCTCGTTCCAGTCGAATTGGACGTCGACCGTGTCGGGGTTCTGGCGCATGATCGTGCGCACTTGTCCGGCGATCTCCCGCACACGAAGGGGATCAGGGCCGATCACACGAAACTGCACGGGAAAACCAACGGGTGGCCCGAAGTTGAGTCGATCGATACGAATGCGTGCCTGCGGAACCGCACCATCGGAGACAGCCCGCTCGAGCTTTACCTTCAGCCGCTCGCGCGCTTCTGGATCCTTAGTCATGATGACCGTCAATGCGAAGGCTGGGTTCGGAAGGACGGGATTGAGGGAGAAGAAGAACCGAGGTGCACCGGCTCCCACATAGGTGGTGTAGGTGATGACGTCGTCATCGCCTTTGAGCAGGACGGCGGCCTTTTCGGCGGCCTGCCGCGTCACTGCAATGGCCGTGCCTTCGGGCATCCGTGTCTCAATGAAGAGCTCCGGCCTAGAGGTCGTCGGAAAGAATTGCTGCTGCACGAACACCATGCCGACGCCTGAGGCTACGAAGGCAGCGACAGTGATGGCGATCACCCGCCAGCGATGCGCGAGCGACCAGGCGACGCCACGGCGCAGCACACGATAGAGGCGTTTATCGTAGAGCGCGTCGTGAGAGGCTGTCTGATGTGGAACCTTGGGAAGCAATCGCATGCCAAGATAGGGTATAAAAAGAACAGCAACGACCCATGACACCACGAGGGCAATGGCGACGACCCAGAAAATGTTTCCGGCGTATTCACCAGCCGTCGACTGTGCAAATCCTACCGGCAAGAACCCGGCCGCGGTGACCAGCGTGCCGGTGAGCATCGGGAATGCCGTCGACTCCCATGCTGCCGTCGCTGATTGGATACGATCAAACCCAGCTTCCATCTTCACGACCATCATCTCGATGGCGATGATGGCGTCATCGACCAAGAGACCGAGGGCAATGATCAAGGCGCCGAGCGTGATCCGGTCAAGGTTCAAACCCATCACCTGCATAATGACGAAGACAATCGCGAGCACGAATGGGACGGAAAGAGCGACCACGATCCCGGTTCGCCAGCCGAGCGAGATAAAACTCACCGCGAGCACGATGAGCAGCGCTTCTAAGAAGGAATGTAGGAACTGATCGACGGCCTTGGCAACCACATCGGGTTGGTTCGAAACCTGATTGATGACAATGCCTGTGGGGAGCGTTTCCTTGAACGCAGCCACCGCTACCTCAAGATTGCGACCGAGGTCGAGCACATTGGCATTCTCTGCAATCGCGACGGCGACGCCGAGGGCCGATTTGCCTTCATGTTCGACGATGTAGGTAGGCGGGTCCTCGTATCCGCGAACGACATTGGCAATGTCACCAAGTTGGAATACCCGGCCACCAGCTTCGATTGGAACGGCGCGGATGGCAGCGACCCCGTCAAATGCACCGGTGACCCGCACTTCCACTCGATCTGCCGCCGTATCGATGGATCCCGAGGCAACAACAGCGTTCTGCCGGGCGATCGCGTCGAATATCACCTGCGGGGAGATACCAAGCGTGGCGAGCTTGCGGTGGCTGATCTCGACGAAGATGCGCTGCGGAATGTCGCCGATCAGCGCCACCTTGGCCACACTGGGCACGCGCAGCAAAGCTAAACGCATCGCCTCGCCATAACGCTTGAGATCGGCGCGCGATGCGCCGTCGCCGGTCAGCATATAGACGGCGGAATAGACATCGCCGTACTCGTCGTCGAACGTCGGACCGATCACGCCTTGCGGCAGCTCGCTACGGCTGTCGGTCAGTTTCTTGCGAACCTGATACCAGATGTCGGCAACGGCGCGCCCACGCATGTAGTCTTTAAGTTGAACGGTCAGCACGGTCACGTTGGGGCGCGAGAAGGTGCGCACATAGTCGAGTTGCGGCAGCTCCTGCAGTCGCTTTTCAAGGGGCTCGGCCACAAGGCGCTGCATTTCATCGGCTTTGGCACCGGGCCACACCACTTGCACCACCATGGTCTTGATGGTGAAGGTCGGGTCTTCGGCGCGGCCGAGATTGAGATAGGCGATGCCTCCTGCAATCGTTGTGGCTATCATCAGGAAGAGGACGACGGCCGGATGACCAACGGCCCAGGCCGACAGATTGAAGCTTTGGCGATCTTTGTTCATTCCAGCGTCGCCCGTTGTTCGACGATGCGCACCGGTTTGTCGGCATCCAGCATGTGAACGCCAAGTGCGACGATGCGATCACCTGGCCGGAGCGCACCGCTAATGATGGCGGCTTCCTGGGTGAAGCGAATGAGCGTGACCGGCGTGCGTCGCACGCGCGTCGCTGTCGCGTCGAGCACCCAAACCGTCGGCGTCGTCCCCTCCTGCATGACGGAAGCGAGAGGCACCGCGAATACTTGCGTAGCGTTCGTTGCCTTCAAATGCACGGTAGCGGTGCGACCGAGTTCTCTCGCGTCACTGTCGACATGGAAGCTGAACCGCGCGGCGTATGTTCGTGATACGCTGTCTGCCTCTGGCGACACCTCTCGCACTTTTGCGGGATAGCGCCGATTGCGGTCGCCCCAGATTTCGATTTCCGCCACGGCTTGCTTCAGATCGCCGAGACGGTTCTCGGGGATGGCGACGAGTGCCTCGATCTCGTCGCGGCGCGCTATGCGTGCGATGGTTTGGCCGGCGGTGACGACCTGTGCGACTTCAACCGGAAGGGCCGAAACGATGCCGGCTGCATCGGATCTCAGCTCGGCGTAGTCGAGCTGATTGCGGGCAAGCGCGAGAGAACGCTCGGCACGCTCGACCCGCCCACGGGCTTCGTCTGCTGCCGCTACGCGCTGTTCAAGCGCTGCCTTGGCGACATGGCCTTGAGCCTCAAGCGTCCGATACCGTCCTTCGGCGGCCACCGCCTGATCGCGACTTGATTTTGCGGCGGCGAGTTCAGCCTGCTGCGCTTCGAGGGCCAAGCGGTAGTCCGTCGGATCGAGTTCGGCGATGATCTGACCGGCAGTCACAGATGTACCGATATCGACCAGCCGCTTTGTAATCTTGCCGCCGACGCGAAAGGCGATGTTGCTTTCGAAGCGCGGCCGTATTGTTCCGACATACGACGAGGTTTCGCTCGCCGATGTCGGCTCGATCTGCAGGACTTGCACTGCCTGCGAACTTGTCGTCGCTGATTGTCGCTCCGATTTGCACCCGCCGAGGAGGGGGGCTCCGACGAGAACAATCAACGCAAGTTTCTTACCTCGCAGCCTTAACCGGGTTTGTTCTGCGGTTTTATGTTTCCCACTCATGTGCGCCCCGCCGTCTGATGCCGCTTCGCCGTTTCATTGTGGGCGCTCGTCAGGATCTGCGCCCAGGCGGCCGGTTGATCGAGAACTGAAAAGTCGCCGGCTCTGTCGAGCGTGATTAGTCGCGCATCCGGCAGGGCGCTTTTAGTGCGTTCGCGTTCACTTGAATGTGACCAATCGCTGGCTCCATAGATGAGCGTCACTGGCGCCCGCACGTCCCGATATTTCTGTCGAGCCAGTTGGTCATCGAGGCGCATAGTCCGCGTCTCGCCTGTGTCGATTTGCCAGGTCATGAGACCTCCTTGTCAGCTCGTGATGATGCACCATTGCCCGACACGGGCGACTTGCTGCGGAGCGCTGCCACTTCGAGTTCGAGCCGTGCAATCCGCCGTTCGTGGTACTCGGAGATGTCGAAGTCGACCGCCTCTTCCAATTGCTTGAACCACTGAACAAATCGCCTCCAAGTGGAGGGCACGCCTTCGGTAGATGTTGGTGCTGTCGTCATCGGAGTTACTTTTAGAGTATGTTTGACATCTATGCCTTTATATGATAACCATACTCTAAGAGTCAATACCCCTTAAGAGAGATCACATGCGAGTGTCACGAGAGACCATGGCCCGCCACCACACGGAGATCGTGGAAAAGGCTGCCGTCATGCTGAAGGACCGCGGAATCGACGGATTGAGCGTAGCCGACCTCATGCAGGCCGCAGGTCTCACGCACGGCGGCTTCTACCGTCACTTCGCCTCGAAGGACGCCCTTGTGGCGGAGGCGACGACGGCGGCATTCGCGTCGATCGTCGCGCGGATTGAGCGGGGCGTAGTCAAGAACGGTCCGGCGTCCGCTCTGGGCGACTACGTTGCTGACTATTTGTCGCTTGGCCACATCGCGAATCCCGCGGCGGGCTGTCCGGTCGCGTCTTACGGCACAGATGTCGCGCGGCAGGGCGCAGTCGTGCGAGAGGCGTATGCGCAAGGGCTTGATCGAATGTGTTCGGCGATCGCGGGATGCTTTTCGGACTCACCGGCCCAGAGCCGTCGCCTGGCGCGGGAAATAATCTCGACCATGGTGGGGACGGTCGTCACGGCGCGCGCAACCGGCGATCAGCAACTGACGAAATCATATCTCGCGGCGGCGCGGACAACAGTCGATCAATTGATAGCGCGTGGAACGCTCAAGCCGAAATAATAGGCTGCGGCCCCAGTGCTTGCAGAGCTACGTGACGAATATGCAAAATAAAGACGCACCTCATGATCACTGACCAGAACCATTCGTCAGCGTTTCGCCCATGACGTCCAATAAACGGACAACACCGTTGCGATTCCATAGGCAGCCAAGGCAGCGCCGGCCAACGCAAATACGCTCCAGGCGGCCGCGTGCGAGACGGCCAACCACCACCCGCCGACAGCGATCACGAGCAGGCGTACTGAGCCGGCGAGAACCGGCCAGAGCATTTTACCGGCGCCTTGCGAGGCAAAGAAAAGGCACAAGCCAATGCCGTAGAGAGCGTAGGTCGGCGCGGCCCATGTGAAATAGGAACTCGCCGAGGCCATTACGCCCTGATCGCTTGTGAACAGCGTTGACCAGAGATCAGGCCGTAGTGCCACGATCATGCCGATGATGCCGACGAGGGTAGCGGCATAGATCCCTCCAGTCCAGGCGACGCGACGCGCACGATCGACGTCGCCGGCTCCAATCGCCATGCCGACCATCGAGACGCAGGTCACGCCGACGCCGAACGCTATCGGAATCAGCAGAAATTCCAGCCGCGTGCCGATGCCGAAGCCGGCCAGCGTCTCCGTCCCATAGCTCGACACGAGCCTCGTAAGGATCAAGGCGGTCAGGATCGATTGTACGGGTGAGATACAAGCGATCGCGCCGACCCGGAGGATATCCCGGAAGTAGTCCCACCGCAGACCGGCGTTCGAGAGACGCAGAGGCACGCGCGCGCGACCCGATTTCAGATACCACAGAAGAAAGAGGGCGCAGCCGCTATAGGCGATGGCTTGGCCGGCGGCGATTCCGGCCATGCCAAGTTTCGGAAGCACTGCGCCGCTGATGCCCCACCCGAAACCAAGCCCGCCAGCCAGCACGACCTGCGCCACGGACGTTGTTATCATCGCGACCGATGGCACCTGCATGTTGCCGCCGGCGCGGACGACAGCCGCCAGCATGTTGGTGAGCCAGATGCCGGTCGCGCCCAGAAACACGACGTTGGAGTATGCCAGGGCCTGCGTAAGTGCGGTGTCGCGACCGCCGAGCAACCGATACATGGGTTCGCCGAAGAGCAGCATCGTGATCGTGGAGACGATGCCGAAAGCACAGCCAATGACCAGTGCATGAAATGCCAAGCCGGACGCCCGTCGTTCATCGCCGGCTCCGAGCGCGCGGCTGATCGCGGATGAGACGCCGCCGCCCATGGCGCCGCCTGACATCATCTGCTGCAACATCACTAGCGGGAACACCAGGGTGAGTCCGGCCAGCGGCGGCGTACCCAGACCTCCGACATAGCCCGTCTCGGCGATCGCGACCAACGCCATGGCCACCATCGCCATCATGTTCGGCAGGCTCAGGCGCACCAGCGTCTGCAGGATCGGTGCTGTCAGCATGGCATCTGCCGATTTCGCCGGATCGGGCCGTCGCCCAGTGGGTTGTGACGCAATGACGTTCGCGGACATGAGCGGCCCTTTGATAGGAATTTCGCTGCTTTGAGAAATGGCCGACGCGCAGCCAGCTCATCAGACGATCAGGCATAAGAGCCCAAATGGAACGCCGGCCGTTGCTTCAGATCGGCGCTACCAGGTTTCCCCGTAAGGCCTGACCTCGACATTGAACGACCATGCGGATCGGGGCTGGTTTGCGACGTGCCATGCCTCATCAGCGATCGCTGCGGGTGCAATGAAGAAGTCATCGGGCTTGGTCTTGAAGCGCTCGCGCGCCCACGGCACGTCGATCACCGCATCGATGACGATGTAGGCAACATGGACGCCCTTGGGGCCGAGATCCCGCGCCATCGCCTCGGCGAGAATGCGTTGCGCCGCTTTCGTCGGTGCGAATCCCGCAAAGTTCGCACGGCCCCGTTGCGCCGATGTATTGCCGGTGACGATGATAGCCCCTTTGCCGGCAATCACCATCGACGGCGCGACACGACGCGCGAGATAGAGCAGGCCCATGGTGTTAACCTGAAAATTGCGATTGAGCACCGCAGGGTCGATCTCCGTGAAGGTTCCCCAGGCGCCGCCGACGGCATTGTGGATCAGCACTGACGGAGCCCCCATTTCGCGCTCCACCTGGTCCAACGCAGCATCGACCTGCGCCTGGTCCGACACATCACAGACATAAGCCTTGGCTGACGGCACCTGAGCGGCGAGTTCGGCCAGCCGCTCGGCCGTGCGTGCCAGCATTGCAACTCGATATCCCTCGGCCGCGAAGCGCCGGACGAGTGCGGTTCCCGTTCCGGGGCCGACACCACTGATGACACAAACCGGTTCTGCCATGTAAAATCTCCTCAGGTTGCAGAGCGAAGCGCTTCGGCGACGAAGTCGAGACGGTCGTTGCCGAAGAACATTTGATCGCCGACGAATATCGTTGGCGCGCCGAAGACGCCGCGCCCAGCGGCGGCTTTAGTATCGGTATCCAATCGGGTGATCACGGCCTCGGTGCCAGCACGCTCGAGGAGCCGTTCGCCGTCGAAGCCCGCCAGGCTCAAGACGTCGTTCAATACAGGACGCTGTGAGAGGTCTTCAGGCTTTCCCCAGATCGCGGCGAAGACCACCTTCACGTATTCGGCGCCGCGGCCATCCTCGATGGCGACCAGCGCCCCTCGATCCAGCTCGGCGAAGTCGAAGGACTTGGAATGCGGGTTTCTGGAAAACTCAACCTTGTATCGTTTGACCCAACGTTGCAGGTCCGCGCCCGCATATTTGCCCTTGTTCTTACATTCGATCGTCGTCGGGCGGTTGCCCACGATCTTCATGAGCTCGAGAATGCGGAAAGGATGATAGGCGATCGTGGCGCCATGCTCGGCTGCGATGTCAGGAAGTTGCGTGTGCGCGAGGTAGGCGTAAGGGCTCGGGAAGTCGAAATAGAAGTCGATCGTGCGCGTCATGCGTGGCGTCCTCCACGTGCTGCGTTAAGTTCCTGCCTACATTGCAATGAGTAATCAGTCGCCCAACCGCTTCTTGGTCGCTCGAAGGAGTGCGTCCGACAGTTCGGAATCATTGACGGCGCGCGCGAGCACGAGTGCCCCGACCAGCGACGCAAGGGTTGCGAGCCCTTGCTCGTCACGCTGTTGCTGCTTCAGCCCTTCATCCATGCGGCTGGTCAGCTGCTTGAGCATGCCCCGCAGCCCGGCCGTGAACGTCTCTCTCACGCCCGTGCTCTGGCGCGGCATCTCGCAAGCCAGTGCTGCGAGCGGACAACCCTGGCCAAGCTGATCCCGGTGCTCTGGCGCAAGGTAGCCAGCGATATACCGGTCGAACGTGGCGGCACCACTCGTGGTCTTGCCGCTTGCAACAAGTGCGTATCCCAATGCTTCCTCGACAAGCCGCTCCTTGGAACCGAACTGGCTGTATAGGCTGCCATGGGTCATCCCGGCCGCTTCCGTCAGCGCGTCCACACCCGCCCCTGATATGCCGCGCTCGCGAATGAGACGCGACGCGGCCGTGAGAATTCGTTCGCGATTCTCGGCTGCCTTTTCCTTGGTGACGCGCATGTCGCAGATCCCGATTTAGAATGGCTCTTGACATCTATAGTGGCGGTCGTCATCTATGTCAATCATTACGACCGTTATCAATAAAATCAGCATCGACGAGATAGTCGCCGTCACGTCAAGTGCACAAACCCTGGAGACACACGTGAGCAAGTCCGACAGCAAAATTGCCATTGCAACCGGCGCCTCGTTTGGGATCGGCGGTGCCACCGCCCCGAATCGCACCATGAGTACCAACCACGACCGTGGCATCACCTGGAACAACGTGCCGACCCGCACGATTGACGTCGGCGGCGTCCCCTTCGCCTATCGGGAGCTCGGCCCCAAATCTGGCGTGCCGGTGATCTTCCTACACCACTTGATGGCAGTGCTCGATGACTGGGACCCACGTGTTATCGACGGTATCGCCGCGCATCGCCGTGTGATCACGTTCGACAACCGCGGGGTCGGTGCGTCCGGAGGATTGGCGCCGCACACAATCGAGGAGATGGGACGGGACGCCATCGCTTTCATTCATGCGATGGGACTGCAGAAGGTCGACCTTCTCGGGTTCTCGTTGGGCGGCGGCGTGGCGCAAATGGTTGCCTTGCAGGCCCCCAACCTCGTACGTCGGATCATCCTTGCGGGAACCGGACCTCGGGGCGCAGCAGGTATCGACAAGATCACCAGAACCGCTGTGCTCGCATACATCAA